>CANFEI010000222.1 GCA_947445495.1 Alcaligenaceae bacterium | reverse complement strand
TCCCCACCTTAATTTTGAACGGCGACGAAGACTGGCCATGCCTGCGTCCAGGCATCATGCTCAAGGAAACGATTCCGTCGGCCGCTTTGTCTATCATGCCCAACTGCGGCCATACCCTAAACATCGAAGACCCGGTGAACTTCAACCGCATCGTCGGTGACTTCATCAATCAGGCCAGCAGCGGTCGCTGGCCGATGCGTGATCCACGTGCCATGGTCAAGTCGATCACGGGTATGAAAACCTAAGCGGTAAGCCCCACGGACAAACCACCGCATACGTACAACAACTGCCCGGTGATAAAGCCCGCCTTCTTATCCAGAAACATGCGCACAGCGTGCGCAATTTCGGCGGGCTCACCAAAACGGCCTACCGGCACAGACTCCATAATCTTCTTTGTCTGAGGTAGTTCAGGTGGATTGCTCGCCAAAAACAGCTCCGTTGCAACGGGGCCGGGCGCAATCGCATTGACGGTGATGCCATGCGACGCGGTCTCGAGAGCCCAGGTGCGCGTCATCCCTGCAAGCCCAGCCTTTGTGCCGCCATACACGGTACGGCCCACCTTGCCTAAGCCCGCACGACTGCCAATATTGACGATGCGACCATATCTGTTTGCACGCATTTTGGGCAGCACCGCCTGTGTGAGCAAAAGCGGTGCCACCATATTGAGCGTAATCATATCGTCGACATCTTCGAGCGTGATTTCCTCGATTTTGCCAACATGAATCATGCCCGCGTTATTCACGAGACTTAGAATATCTTTCTTTGCCGCCCAATCGAGCGCCGCTTCACGCGTACGCTTAGAGTTGCCTAGATCGACAGATTCAAAAATTTCGCCTGGCAACAGCTTGGCTGGTGCAGTGCGGCTGAAATTGATGACCTCATAACCTTGCGCAATGAGGTCCTCTACGACAGCGCGCCCAATCCCGCGGCTACCGCCCGTGACAAGTGCTGTTCCGCTCATTGTGCTGTGATCCCGCGGTCTTTGATTAACTTACCCCATTTGGCACGTTCTTTGGCTTCAAAGGCAGCTAGATCAGGCCCAAATAAGTTACCAGGCACTGCAGCCAACTTCATGTAAGCCTCGGCAACCTTCTCCGACTTAAGCCCCACACGCGCGGCTTCAATGAGCTTGTCCATCACAGGCTGTGGCGTACCCTTAGGGGCGTAGATCGCAAACCAAGCCGTGACATCAAAACCCGCGACTCCGCCTTCAGCGAAAGTCGGTAAATTAGGAGCAAGCGGGGTGCGCTCGGCCGAGGTGACGGCAATACCGCGGATACGCGAACCGTCTTTAATCTGCGCGATAGAGCCAGGCAAATTATCAAACAATAGATCGATTTGCCCGCCAATCAGTGCAGGCATAGAGGCCGACACACCTTTGAACGGAACATGCAGCAATTCAATGCCTGCCATCGCCTCAAAATATGCGCCGGTCAGGTGTGGTGAGGAGCCGATACCAGGCGTGCCATAACTCAGCTTCTTGTCACCCGCAGCTTTTGCCGCCTTGATGACATCACCTAAATTTTTCCACGGCGAATTCGCGGCAACAGAAATTACGTTTGGCGTCGTCGACACTAGCGCGATTGGCACGAGATCGGTGGCCGGATCAAATTGCATCTGGGTATACAAAAACTGATTGATGGCTTGTGTACCAATGGTCCCCAAACCGATGGTGTAGCCATCAGGCTTACTACGTGCCACTTGGGCTAGGCCCACATTACCGGCAGCGCCTGGCTTGTTTTCGACGATAACCGTCTGTTTGAGTGTTGCTTCCATCGCTTGTGCAATCGAGCGACCAAAAATATCAGCCGCACCCGCGGTTGGGTAGGGAACGACCAAGGTCACAGGACGGCTAGGAAAACTCTGCGCGACAGCGCTCGAGACTATCCCCAACGAACCGACAGCTAGCGCTGCGGCAACAGTATGTAGAAAAAAACGTCTTGCTTGCATCGTATGTGACTCCTGGAGTTTTTTTATAAAGTACTTGTTTTTCACAAAGTACGTATGTCAGCACTATAGTAATATTTATCGTACTTGATTTGGCATGATTGTGCTTCTAAACAATCACCGTTTCAAACAATAACTCGACTTCGACTCAACTTCAAACAAGGCCTTGCAGCATGGCGGAAACACCGTTTTTCTTCTCTCAACGTCTAGCCGAGCTAACCAAGACCCACGGCCAGCATATTGCGTTAATTGATCGGGACACTGAAACCACGTTCGCACAGCTTGAACAGCAAGCCAGGCAACTCGCAGGCAATTTACACACACTCGGAATACAACGTGATCAGCGCGTAGCCGTCTGGCTACCCAACTGCCTCGCGTGGGTACAAACATTTTTGGCCTGCGCGCATCTTGGCGCAACCGTGCTGGCCGTGAACACACGTTTTCGCAGCAAAGAAGTCGCAGACATCATTGGGCGCGGCAAGGCAGACTGGCTGGTGATGTGGCCAGAATTCAAAGGCATCGCCTTTGCGGATATTTTAGCGGACGTCCCCGCGGATGTTCTTGCACGCCTCAAGGGAATCGTCACGCTGGGCGATTTCCAAAGCCCTGCCGTTCGCGCGATTGCCGCACGAGGCTGCGCGGTGCACGACTACGCCAAACTGACCGACACGCTGAGCACGCCCCCACCCGCGGTGGGTAACGCCGGTGCAATCTGCTTTACCACCTCAGGCACAACGTCGTTACCAAAATTTGTCTTACACGATCAACATACACTCATTGTTCATGGCCAAGCCATGCAAACAGCCTATGACTACAACGCTAGCAGCCGTATCTTGGCCAGCGCACCGTTTTGTGGCGCCTTCGGTTTTTCAACATTGACGGGCGGCTTAGTGACGGGTTGCACGATCGTCAGCGAAGCCGTCTCCGACACCAACAGTACGCTCACACAAATTCGACGGAACCGTGTGTCGCACACGTATGCGAATAACGAATCCATTTTGAAACTACTGGAAGCAGCAGACTCCCCTACAGACTTTGCGTCATGCAAGCTCTTTGGCTTCGCAAACTTTTCACCGGCAGTCACCAGTCTTCTCGAGCAGGCTGAGCGTAATCATTTGGCACTTACGGGCCTATATGGATCGAGCGAGCTCCAAGCGTTGGTCGCTGCGCAACCGACGAACGACGCTGCGGGAGATCTGAGTGTGCGCTATTTGGCCGGTGGCAAACTCATTCACCCGGCGGCGCGCGTACGCACGACGGATCCCTCAAGCGGTCAGGTCTTAGCCTTCGGCGAGTCCGGCGAGATCGAAATATCTTCCCCTAGCTTGATGGTGGGCTATCTCGACAACCCTGAGGCAACGGCAAAAGCCATCACCACGGATGGATTCTTTAAGACAGGCGACCTCGGCTATGCCATCAGCGCACAGCAGTTTGTCTTTCAGACACGCATGGGCGACTCCATGCGCCTGTCTGGTTTTTTAGTGAACCCCGCAGAGATCGAACAAACCGTTGAATCACTGCCTGGTGTCAAGGCGTGTCAAGTCGTGGGCGGCACTGTCGGCACAAAAACATTGCCTGTTGCCTTTGTCATCCTGCACGAGGGGGCACAGGCAG
>CANFEI010000221.1 GCA_947445495.1 Alcaligenaceae bacterium | reverse complement strand
TGGCTTGGAAGCGTTGATCATGCTGCCTCTTGTCAAGGCAGCATGATCTTCCTGTGCAAACTTTTGCTACGGGTTACTTGATCGACAGGCCGCGGCTCTTGGCCACAGCGCCCCAGCGAGCGATTTCGCTCTTAATCACCACACCGAACTCAGCGGGTGTCAGCGCTGCAGCAGTCAAGCCATCACTAGTCAAGGTTTTTTCCATTTCTGGATCTTGCAAAACTTGGTTAATGGCCTTGTTCAGTTTCATTTGAATCTCAACAGGTACGCCCTTGGGAGCAATAATGCCGTGCCAATTTGTGACTTCGTACTTCGGGTAACCCGCTTCCTTCACTGTTGGAACATTAGGCAAAGCGGCTAGACGTGCTGGGGTGGTGACGGCGAGCGCTTTGAGCTGACCGGATTTAACCAAAGGCAGTGTCGAGGCGACCGTGCCGAATACAATATTCGTGTGACCAGCGACCGTATCGGTCAACGCGGGCGAGGTCCCTTTGTACGGCACATGCAAGAGCTTAATCCCCGCAATCTCATTGAAGTACTCAGTTGCCATCTGGGTAATGCTGCCAGTCCCTGAGGTGGCAAAGCTGTACTTGTCCGGACTAGTCTTCGCAAGCGTTACCAATTCCTGCAACGTCTTTGCTGGAAAATCTTTGTTGGTCGCGACAATAAAAGGCCCGCGCGCGAGCAGCGCAATCGGCGTCATGTCGACGCCAGAGTCAAACGGCAGCTTGTAAAAACTTGGATTAACGGTGTAGCTCGCTGCGGATAAATACAGCGTGTATCCGTCTGGTGGAGATTTAAGTGCGAGTTCAGCAGCCAAGTTGCTCCCTGCACCGGGCTTGTTCTCGACGATGACGGGCTGACCCAACACAGGGGCGAGCTTGATCGCTACCAAGCGAGCAATAAGATCTGATCCTCCGCCAGGCGCGAAGCCTACGATCAACTTGATCGGTTTGTTCGGATAGTTCGCTTGGGCGAAGGCCGTTGAGCTCACAAGCGATAAGCCGGCAAACAACCCCGTTAACACGGAAAGCTTGCTTACTTTTGCCAAATGACGAAGAGAGCGGATCATAAAGGTTTCCTTAAAATATTAAACGCTGTCCTAAACGATACAGCGACACCACCCAGTTTACTAGCCTCCTGTGTAGGATCTCCTCCAGCGATCGCTTGAGAAATTCCGCTTGACAGCTTGTTATAACAAGCTAACATCAATACAAATTGATGCAAAACCACTTTGCCGTTCTCAGCACACTCCCACAACGAACGTTCTCAGATCAATGACAACATGACCAAACTTCAAGATCTAGCTACCGTCATTCGCAGCAAAAATGCCGGCCCTCTCACCCTCTCGCTTGATTTGATGTTCCCGAGTGAGGAGAGCTATCAGATGGCACTGCGCTCGAGCGCACTCACTGCCGAGACGATTGGACGCCTCTACAACACCGCAGCAGAGAAAATATCCATCACGTCCTATGACGCGGCGCGCGCAATCAAAATTGCGATGCCCCGAAAAATTGTGTCGGGTAGCCCGGGAGACCGCGATGTGTACGGCGCCCAACAACACGTACCCTTGCTAGGATTAGAGCTATGAGCGCAGTTCAAGAGCTACTCAAACGTCGTCCCACCACCCTACGTGTGCTGTCCGCCTCGGGCCAACTCGGCTATGGCATCCCGCACCAAGCCTTTGCGGCGGGGCTCGCGCGAAAGCCCGACTTCATTGGCTGTGACATGGGATCAGTCGACCCGGGCCCCGCTTACCTAGGGTCTGGCGACATGGCGACGAGCCCAGCCGTGACCCGAGGCGATCTCGCAGCCGTGCTCCTCGCAGCAAGAAGCCTCAACATTCCGCTCATCATAGGCACCGCAGGGACCTCAGGTGCCGCGCCGCACCTTGATGCAACCCTCGCGATGATTCGTTCGATTGCGGCGGAACATAAACTGCATTTTCGTCTCGCCTCGATTCGAGCAGACCTCAAACCAGAGCGCGTCATCCAGGCGCTTGACACCAACACGCTCGTCCCACTCGGAGGCGATCTTGCCGTTTCAGCCGAGGATCTGAAAGCAAGCACGCATATCGTCGGTCAAATGGGCTGTGCTCCTTTCGAGCAGGCGCTCGCGCTTGACCCGGACGTCATTATTGCCGGACGCGCCTGCGACACGGCCGTCTTTGCCTCGATACCGAAGATGTTGGGTTTCGATATGGCTAACGTCATGCACATGTCGAAAATTATTGAGTGCACCTCAATTTGCTGCGAGCCAGGCGGTCGTGACGCGATGCTCGCGACTCTGAATGCCGACGGCTTTGAATTAGAAAGCATGAACCCAGATCGTCGTGCGACCCCTCTCTCGGTGGCGGCACATAGCTTGTATGAACAAGCAGATCCTGTCAGCTTCACTGAGCCAGACGGCACACTCAAGGTTGATACGGCCACATACCGAGCGCTCGATGATCGACGCACCTACGTATCGGGCGCCACGTGGCAAGATGCAACGCACACGACCATCAAAGTCGAAGCAAGCATGCTCGTCGGACACCGCGCGGTATTGCTCGCTGGAACGGCAGATCCCAAAGTCATTCAGCGTCTTCCCGAGCTGATCGCCACCGTGGAAGCAACGACGAGAGCACTGGTACCAGGCGATTACCAAATCTACCCAAGACTCTACGGCATCGACGGCGTATACCCACAGCAAAGTCAGAATGTTTCAGGATCCATACGCGAATCATTCATTCTCATTGAGGTCATCGCGCAAACTCCAGAGCTTGCGCTTGCGGCTGCAAAGACCTTCAAACAGTTCTTACTTCACCAGGGCTTTAGCGGACGGCAATGTACAGGCGGCAATCTGGCATTTCCCTTCACTCCGCCAGAATTAGCCGCAGGAAAGGCCTATCGATTCTCTGCATATCATGTCATGCCCGCCGCAGATCATCGCGAACTATTTCCCGTCACGATAGAAAATCTTTAGTCAACCAAAAAGGACCAGCATGAAAGATATGCCACTATCGCTGGGCATTCACAGCGGAAAAAATGCGACGCTTCGCGCCCTGTTGGCATCGAAGAAATTATTGATTGCTCCAGGCGTTTTCGACTGTCTGACAGCAAGACTCGCTGAAAAAGCTGGTGCAAAAGCCATATACATGACAGGTTCTGGAGTCTCCATCACACGACTCGGGGCTCCAGACATTGCAATTCTCTCGTTTGCTGAAATCCTTGATCAAGCCAAGCGCATTTGTGATGTGACTGCGTTACCACTGATTGCCGATGCAGATACAGGCTATGGTGGACCACTGAACATTATGCGTACTGTGCGAGAAATGGAGCGCGCAGGCGTCAGCGGCATCCAAATCGAAGACCAGGACTGGCCCAAACGTTGCGGACATGAACCCGGTCGGCGAATCGTCTCTATTCAGGAAATGGTTGGTCGTATTCGTGCAGCGGTGGATACGCGTCAAGATGAACAAACGGTCATTGTCGCGCGTACCGACGCGCGCTCAAGCGAGGGCATCCAAGCTGCAATCGAACGCGCCAACCTCTATGCAGAAGCTGGCGCTGATGTCGCCTTC
>CANFEI010000220.1 GCA_947445495.1 Alcaligenaceae bacterium | reverse complement strand
GAAGATTGCATTGTGCTCACTGTCAATGGGTAACAACTCAGCGCCGTTTACCTTAACGGCCGCCATAAACAAAGAGCCCGCTGCCACGAGCGCTTCTTTGTTGGCAAGCAATACCCTCTTGCCTGCTTGCGCAGCAGCCAAGACTGCTGGCAAACCCGCCGCCCCGACAATGGCAGCCATCACGGTTTGGCTCTGATCATCACCGGCCGTTTCCACCAAGGCTCTTGCCCCGACTCTGAGCTCAGGGGACGGAGCACCCGCACCCCACAGGCGACGAAACTCTTGAGCCGCGGCATCCGTTGGTACAACGACGACGCGTGCGGCAGTCGAACGGGCTTGCGCCACCAACAATTCTATCCGTGAGTAAGCAGACAATGCATGGACCGCAAACTTATCGGGGTGCCTAGCCAGCACATCGAGCGTGTTCTGCCCAATGGAGCCAGTGGAGCCCAGAACGGTTACGTACGCTACCACGGCAGATTTCCAAGCAAGAGAAACGCCAAGGGCACGACCGCAACGACCGCATCAATTCGATCGTACACACCGCCGTGACCAGGCAGTAGTCTACTGGAATCCTTCATCGATGCCCGTCTTTTAAGAAGCGACTCGAATAAATCCCCACATATCGAAAATACAGCGAGAAGGACAGCCAGCGCCGCAGCCCCTGTAAGCCCCCAGCGCTGCGCAAGCTCAAAGCCAAAACTCTCGGGGAAATACAAGGCCGTTCCAACCACCCAAGCCACCACACCAATCACCCCAGCCACAGCACCTTCAATGGTTTTTCCCGGACTAATGCGAGGTGCAAGTTTGTGATGTCCAAATGCGCGGCCTGCAAAATAAGCGAGTATGTCCGCTATCCAGATAACTGCCAACATCGTCAGGATGAATGGGGCACCTTTGTGCAAAAAAAGCCAGGCCAAACATCCCCATGTAGAAAATAGTGTCGTTGCGGCGAATAGACTCCAGAGCAACGCGGCCTGGCGCACTTGCGTTTGACCTCGAAACAATGCGGCACCCACGCAGACAAACCAGGCACCGACACTGAACAGAGTGGACCACAACAGCCAGCGTTGGACCTCGGAGCCCGAGCGTGTCCAAGCCCATGCTTGCACGACTGTCACAATAAAAAGCAACACACCCATGAGCGCCGGAATCATGGTGCCTCGTCCAAAGAGCAAACGATTCCATTCCCATGCAGCAAGCGCGCACGTCAAAGACAAAAATATAAGGAAAGGCCAAGCAGAAGGGATGCGCAATAACACCGCAAGGAGGCAAAGCAGCACAACAGCAGTCATGACACGTTGTCCAAGCATGGGCTAGGTCTTCGCTAAACCGTGCACCTGCGCACTGGTGCGACCAAAGCGCCTTTCTCGGGTGCCATACCACTCAAAGGCTTGGTGTAATTCAGCACCGCCAAAATCGGGCCAATAGCATTCTGTAAAAAACAATTCGGTATACGCCAATTGCCAAATCAAAAAATTAGAAATTCGTTGCTCTCCACCTGTGCGAATAAACAAGTCAGGCTCCGGAGCCCATGCCATCGAAAGATAGCTGGAAAGTTGTTGCTCATCTAATCGGTCAGGGTGAGCAGCCAACTCTGGATGAGCCACCAACATACGGCGAGTTGCCTGCAGAATATCCCAGCGACCACCATAGTTTGCAGCGATCGTTAGGTGTAACACATCATTTTGAGCGGTATTGTCCTGCGCCTGCAGAATCAGCTCTTGCAATTTAGGCTCAAAGGGGCTGAGATCACCCACCACGCGCAGTCGCACCCCTTGTTCTTGCAACCGAGAGACTTCCCGCTCGAGAGCTTGCACAAACAAACGCATCAATAGCGAGACTTCATCGGCAGGTCGCCGCCAATTCTCAGAGCTAAACGCGAACAGGGTTAAGTAGCGTACCCCAGCTTTGCCACAAGTCTCAACGGCACTACGAACCGATTGGACGCCTTTTGCATGTCCGGCTGTGCGAGGAAGAAATCGTTGAGAAGCCCAACGCCCGTTGCCGTCCATGATGATAGCCACGTGCTCTGGAATCGCCGAAGTACGCGGGATGACTTTAGTTGAGCTGATCGCCATAAGTAAGACGGGTTAAACCGTCATGATCTCAGCTTCTTTTTGCGCAACCAACTTATCAATCTCCGTGACGCAGCGGTCCGTCAGCTTTTGCACGATATCTTGCGCACGGCGCTCTTCGTCCTCAGAAATGCCCTTATCTTTTACAAGTTTCTTGAAGCTATCATTGGCATCGCGACGCAAGTTGCGCACAGCAATCTTCGCGTCCTCACCTTCAGACTTGACGACTTTATTGAGGTCGCGTCTACGCTCTTCGGTTAGCGCAGGCATCGGGACACGAATGCTGTCACCCATCCCGATGGGGTTTAGCCCTAGATCGGAATCACGGATGGCTTTCTCAACAGTCGCGCCAAGGTTTTTCTCCCAAACCTGCACGTTAATCGTACGCGCATCAAGCAGTGTGACGTTTGCAACCTGCGAGATCGGCACGGGCGAGCCGTAGTACTCAACCTGGACGTGATCCAAAATCCCTGTGTGCGCACGTCCTGTACGAATTTTCGCAAGATTGCTCTTCAGCGTCTCAAGTGACTTGCTCATCCGGGTTTCAGCGGATTGTTGTATGTCAGCTGCACTCATCATCTTTCC
Source organism: Alcaligenaceae bacterium (assembly GCA_947445495.1). The sequence goes on along the minus strand of CANFEI010000220.1, from coordinate 910 downwards.
TTCTAGACGTGGACGAGAGTACCCTCGTCCTCACCGCTCACGGCACGCTTGAGCGCACCTAGCTTATTAATTGAAAAAACTTTAATCGGCAATTTTTGATCTCGGCACAACGCGAAAGCCGTGGCATCCATCACTTCTAGACGACGCATAATAGCCTCATCAAAACTAATGCGTGCATAACGCGTTGCAGCCGGATCTTTCTTTGGATCTGCTGTATAGATGCCATCGACTTTCGTCGCTTTGAGAACAATTTCAGCACCGATTTCAGCCCCGCGCAATGCCGCAGCGGTGTCGGTTGTAAAAAATGGATTTCCAGTGCCCGCGGCAAAAATAACGACCTTACCTTCTTCGAGATAGCGAAGCGCTTTAGGACGGATGTAAGGTTCTACAACCTGTTCGATATTTAGGGCGGACTGCACACGAGCATCCACGCCACGGTGTTTCAAAGCATCTTGTAGGGCTAACGCGTTCATTACCGTCGCCATCATGCCCATGTAATCGGCCGTCGCGCGATCCATTCCCTGCGCTCCGGGTGCAACGCCGCGAAAAATATTGCCCCCACCAATCACAATCGCCAACTGCACACCCATCGCGACGACTTCAGCTACCTCATCAGTCATCCGCAGAATCGTGGCACGGTTGATCCCAAAGGGATCGTCACCCATAAGCGCTTCGCCAGACAGTTTGAGGAGGACTCGTTTATGCATTCTGCTGGTCATATGCGTTATTTCCCGGGGGATTGATCACGAACAAAAGTGTAAACGAAAGCCGGGCGGGCATTGCTGCGCCGCCCGGCCTCAAGTACAAAATTATGCGTTTCCGGCAGCAGCAGCGGCAACTTCAGCTGCAAAGTCGCTGGTTTTCTTCTCAGTACCTTCACCAACCACAAACAATGAGAATCCGGCGATCG
>CANFEI010000219.1 GCA_947445495.1 Alcaligenaceae bacterium | reverse complement strand
CTCGTCGCGCAAAGAACGCCTGAACAGCGCTAACATGGACACGAATTGATTTATTTATTGTTTTAGTCGTCCCACAACTGATTTCTTGTTCTAGGAACACATCATGAGCACAACGATTCGATACGCCGTCAGCGGCTTTTTTGCCGCCTCCGCCTTTATTTCAAGCCACGTGCTGGCGCAGGTTGTGTACTGTACGGCTGCAGGTGTGCCAGCGGGCTGTGTTGCACGCGCCGTTGACCGAGGCGCTCCCGGAGTCGGTGTACTCCCAGGCCCAGGCGTCGGCGCTCCTGGGCCAGGCGTGGCCCCCGGCGTCGGTGTACCTGGGGTTGGTGCACCCGGCGTTGGTGCTGCGGGCGTGCGTGGGCCGGGCGAAGGTGCTAACCGTGGCGGCCCCGCGAATCGTCCCGGTGCTCGATAACACCCCTGCTGGATGTTGATTATTTCTTGAGAACCTTGTTCGCTGCTTTGGCGATCAAGGTTGAGATGACGTCGCTACGCGGTTCTTTGTAGTGTTCCGCGAGCGCATCCAACGCCCCTGAAATATCTTTATCAAGAATGATTTCGACGCGTTTTGCACCCGCTTCAATGCGCTTGCGCCGATGTTCTGCAGTACGTTCTACCGGTGAAATGGGTACAGGCAGCCTGGGTCGCCCACGCCGCGAAAGACCTGGCAAAAATCCCTGACCGGGCAGCACTCCGGCTTGAATCGCCGAATGATTGGGTAAAGCGCTTGTCCGTTTATCGCTAGCCCGTTTGGGGGATGGCTCACGCGCCCGAGTGCGTTTCGATCGCTTCAACTCTTTATTGGTCGCACCAGCGGAATCAACAGACTCGGGAGGTATGGCTTCGTCCTCGCCGAACAGTGAAAGTACTTGGTCTTTCTTCGGATTTGACATGACAACTCAATAAATCAACCGGATAGGTATATTTATATCATGATCTCCAGTTTTCATCTAGCGCGCTTAAGTCGGAAGGCTGCGACTCCCCTCGCCTAACTCTCGCTCAAGCATTGCCGTATCGCGCCACTGCCCGAACTTGAAGCCAACCGATCGAAACAGACCAACTGGTTCAAATCCCATCGCTTTGTGTAAGGCAACAGAGGCCGCGCTACTGTCCCCAATCACAGCAAGCATTTGGCGATAACCAAGCGCCGTGCAACGCTCAATGACCGCGTCAAGCAGAGTCCGCCCGATACCTTTACCGGCCAGCCCTTCTCTGACATACACAGAGTCTTCGACGGTAAAACGATAAGCGGGGCGAGGCCGATACATCGTCGCGTATGCGTAACCAACGACAGCCCCCTGAAACTCTGCAACAAGATAAGGCAAACCCTTTTCGACAATATCCGCACGACGCTGTTGCATCTCTTGAAGCGTTGGCGGCGTCAGTTCAAACGATGCCGTGCCGTGCTGTACGTGATACGCGTAAATATCTTGGATAATGACGACATCGCCTTCAATACTATCGCGAATCAAAACAGTGGGCTTTGTGGATTGCATCGCTTATCGCTTCATCAATTCTAGAATTGCATCGGCAAACACGTTGGGCACCTCTTGAGGCATGTTATGACCAACACCCGGCACAACGCGATGCTCACGCTTGCCAGAAAAACGTTGCGCATGCGCTGCAGGACTTGAAGGACTGCGCACGCCATCGTCCCCGCCATCAAACGTGATCGTGGGAACAGTAATCGCCGGAGACTCGGCCAGGCGGGCTTCGATAGCCGCATAGGCAGGATCGCCCGCAACTAAACCAAACCGATGTCGATAACTGTGGATCACGACATCTACAAAGTCGGGGTTATCAAACGCCGGAGCGGTACGCAAAAAAGTCGACGCATCGAAACTCCAGGTCGGAGACCATAAGCGCCACATCAACTCAATCAAGCCGCGCCGATCATTCGCAAGCCCAGCTCGGCCCCGCTCGCTGTGGAAATAGTACTGATACCAGAGTCTGTGCTCATTGGACGGCGTGTCGGGCTTGAGCGCCGTCGCAATATTTTGAATGTTGTAGCTGTTAAAAGAAACCAGCGCCTGACAACGTTCAGGCCAAAGTGCTGCGACGACACACGCAGCACGACCGCCCCAGTCATACCCAGCGAGCACGGCAGATGGCACCTGCAGTGCATCCATCAAGGCAAGTAAATCGGCACCGAGCGCCGCCTGCTCGCCAGAGCGCAGCCTGCTGGGATCCAGAAAACGTGTCGGGCCATACCCACGTAGGTACGGGACAATCACACGGCATCCGGATGAGGCAAGAATCGGTGCAACTTCCGCATAGGTATGCACGTCATACGGAAATCCGTGCATCAGAAACACCACGGGGCCATCCGCTGGCCCATATTCACAATACGCAATCTCGAGCGCACCAGCACGTATGCTGCGCGGCGCGGGCATCACAGTGTTCGGTTGCAATGTGTCCATGAGCAGTCTTTTATTCCCACTCAATCGTAGCGGGTGGTTTGCTTGATACGTCGTACACAACCCGGTTGATGCCACGGACTTCGTTGATGATTCGCGATGAAACCTTAGCAAGTAATGGATAAGGTAAGGGCGCCCAGTCAGCGGTCATGAAATCTGAGGTTTGTACGGCCCGTAAGGCAACGACGTATTCATAGGTGCGCCCATCTCCCATCACACCGACAGATTTCACGGGCAAGAAGACTGCAAATGCCTGCGAGGTTAAGTCGTACCAGCTTAGTTTGGTCTCGGGGTCAATCGTTTTGCGTAATTCGTCGATAAAAATCGCATCCGCCCGACGCAATAGGTTGGCGAACTCAGTATTCACCGCGCCGAGAATGCGAACACCTAAACCAGGTCCAGGGAACGGATGGCGATACACCATGCCGTGGGGCAATCCGAGCGCGAGACCAAGCTTACGCACCTCGTCCTTGAACAGCTCACGCAAGGGCTCAAGCAACTTCAAGTTTAATGTTTCGGGCAAACCACCAACATTATGGTGAGACTTAATCGCAACGGCTTTTCCGGTTTTGGCTCCGGCCGACTCGATAACATCCGGATAAATAGTGCCCTGTGCCAACCACTTTGCCGCCTTCAGTTGGCTGGCCTGATGTTGAAATACCTCTACAAATTCACGACCAATAATCTTGCGTTTGGCTTCAGGATCGGTCACACCGGCAAGCTTGCCCATAAACTGCTCAGTGGCGTCGACGTGAATGATCTTCACGCCCATATTCTGAGCGAACGTCTCCATCACTTGTTTACCTTCGTCTAGACGAAGCAGGCCATGATCCACAAACACGCAGGTCAAGCGGTCGCCAATCGCACGATGAATCAATGCGGCGGCGACCGATGAATCCACCCCGCCTGATAAGCCGAGGATCACTTCGTCCTGCCCAACCTGCTCGCGTATGCGCGCGATGGCCTCGTCGACGTAGTTCGGCATCGTCCAATCGCCTGTACAAGCGCAAATATCATTCACAAAACGATTCAATAACGCCTGTCCCTGGATCGTATGTGTAACCTCAGGGTGAAACTGCACAGCGTAAAAACGTCGTGCTTCATCTGCCATCCCTGCGATGGGACACGAATCCGTTGACGCCATGACTTTAAAGCCG
>CANFEI010000218.1 GCA_947445495.1 Alcaligenaceae bacterium | reverse complement strand
TCATCATGTCAGGACACGGCGGTCACGTAGACCCTTCAAACAAAAAAATTGCCCTCTTAATTGCAGTACTTGCCTTGTTTCTCGCAATTAGCGAAACCTTGAGCAAAGCCTACCAAACGGAAGTCATTACCAAACAGGTTGAAGCCTCTAACCTCTGGGCGTTCTTTCAAGCAAAATCGATTCGAAAAACAAGTACTGATCTAGCAGTTCAGTCGGCGCAAATTCAGCCCTCTGCAGAGGATCCTAAAGTAGCGGCAATGATCAAAAGATGGACAGACGCCTCCAAACGCTATGACTCCGAGCCAGAAACAGGTGAGGGTCGCAAGGAATTAGCTGCGCGCGCTGTGGCCGCTCAAAAACTTGGGCAAATTGCAAACCACAAGTATCACAATCTTGAAATCTCATCCGGTGTATTGCAAGTGGCTATTGTCCTTGCGTCCTCAAGCATTATCACTGGCGTGATGTTGCTCGCCTGGCTTGCGGGTGGATTAGGCGTTATCGCGGTGGGTTTCGGTATCTTTGCGATGACCGGCACGGCCTCGCTGCTCTAAGTACTGGCCATGCAGCGCCGGCATCTTCTCAAGCTTGCCGCTGCATCAGCTGCACTGATCAGCCTACCAGGTGTGGGATGGGCTCGTCAGGCCTGGAACACAAATCCTTTCAGCCTCGGTATTGCGAGCGGCTCGCCTACGAGCGAGGCTATCGTCCTGTGGACGCGTCTAGGACTTGCAGCGGTCGATGCTGCAGGACTTGCACGTAGCCCAATCAAGGTGACGTGGCAGCTGGCGCATGACCAAGCCTTCAGTGACATCGTCAAGCAAGGTGAACTCTTCGCGAACCCTGCTCTTGGGCATGCCGTGCATGCGGAAGTCTCCGGACTTCAGCCAGATCGTGAATACTTCTATCGATTCATTTGTGGTGAAGCCGTCAGTGCGGTTGGCCGCACTCGCACCTTCCCCGTTGCAAGTGCTGCAGTACAAAAACTTCGTATCGCCTATGCGTCCTGCCAGCAATGGGGCAACGGCTACTACAGCGCGTATCGGCACATGCTCGCTGAAGAAGTGGACTTAGTCATGTTCCTCGGCGACTACATATATGAGTATCCGGCCTCCAAGCCCTTCGATATCCGCCCCACGACAGGCGGTTGGATTACAACCTTAGAGGGTTACCGCAGTCGTTACGCGTTGCATAAGTCTGATAAAGACTTGCAAGCGATGCATGCAGCCTGCCCCTGGATCATCACCTGGGACGACCATGAGACGCAGAACGACTATGCGGCGACGCATCCAGGCAACTCGGGAACTCCTGTCGATGATTTTATGGCGCGACGCCGTGCGGCCTACCAGGCTTTTTATGAACACATGCCAGTGCGGCGCGCACAATTTGCCGCGTTGCTCGGCGGAATCGGCCAAGAAGTTCGTGTGTATGACAGCCTCGCGTACGGCCGCCTTGCTAATATTTATACGGTCGATAGCCGGCAGCACCGTGACTTACACGCATGCACGCGCAATGGCAGGCCAGGCGGCAATAGAGTCGACCCACGCACCTGCGCGATCTGGAATGATCCCCAGCGCACGTTACTAGGATCGAAACAAGAAGCGTGGCTCAATACTGAATTCGCACGCTCGCGCACGACTTGGAACGTCATCGGACAGCAAAGCGTGTTCGGGCCACGCAACTTCAATACACAAGGCGGTCAAAGCTATTCAAATGACGGTTGGGATGGCTATTCTGCGGCACGGCAAAGACTGATTGATTCCATGCGCAATACCCAGCTCACAAACCCCGTGTTGCTAGGGGGTGACGTCCATCAAAATTGGGTGGGCAATATTTTGGCGGATTACAACAATCCAAACAGTCAGAAAGTGGGCGTAGAGTTTTGCGGAACGAGCATCACCTCGCTCACCGCCCTCACGAATCTCGAGCAAGCGAGAATCATTGAGCGCCATCCACACTTTGTTTTTGGCGAATGCGAATCGCGTGGCTTTGGCGTCGTGGACATTACGCCCACGCAAATGACCACGACACTCAGGGCGGTTCGTGATGCGACCGACCCGCTGTCTGACGCCCATACTCTTGCACGATTTTCAGTACAAGCGGGCCGCGCCGATATCCAAAAACTATAGTCAAGTGTCGGTCCGAATCTCCTAAATAGACTAATTGGCGTATATCGTCTTTGTCCAATCTTTTGTACTGTTGGGCCATCTTGAAGGGTTTGCAATCATGACAACAGCAGCACTTGGCCACGTGTACCTTGTCGACGACGACCCATCGATCCGACGGGCGCTTAAGGGATCCCTCACTGAGCTTGGCTACATCGTCAATGAATACGACAGCGCCGAATCTTTTTTAAGTGATGCCGTACCCACTTCACCGGCAGTCATCCTTTTAGATATGCGCATGCCGAAACAATCTGGCATCGAGGCGCAGGCGACGCTGCTAAGACATGGTTGGCAAACACCTGTGATCTTCATCAGTGGAGAAAGCCTTTCGCCACAAATCGTCACGGCCATGAAACAAGGTGCAATCGATTTTTTGTTTAAGCCATTTTCGATGCAAGACCTCTTACACGCGATCCAAACCGGCATCACGCGAGATCGGCAGATACATGCTCGGTTGATGCGTGTCACAACAGCGAAAGCCAAGCTCTGTCTGTTGACATCCAGAGAAACCGAAGTCTGTATGGAAATGTTGTCGGGGCGGTCAAACAAAGAGATTGCCAAACTGAGCGGCTCAGCCGCGGCAACGATTAAACTGCACCGCTCACGCATATTAGCAAAAATGCAGGTCAAGTCCCTGAGCGAACTGCTCACACTATGTGAGGGTGTCAACCTTCACGCCAAGGACCCACTCGCGCCACAGCGCGACGATTAGCGCCATTAAGACTGGGCCAATAAATAGGCCAACAAAGCCCATCGTCGTCACGCCACCTACTAGACCAAAAAACGTTGGCAGAAACGGCAGCTTAACGGGCCCACCAACCAGTCGTGGTCGCAAGGTCTTGTCGACGATAAAGAGTTCAATCGATCCCCATGCAAACAAACCGGCACCCGCAAGAGGATTGCCCGAGCCGACCAAATAGAGCGACACCAGGGTAAAGGCGAGCGGAGCACCGCCGGGGATCATCGCCATCACGGCTGTGATCACACCCAGTAAAACAGGCGATGGCACGCCGGCGATCCAGTAGGCCAAGCCCAACACTACCCCTTCGCCTATTGCGATAAGACCCATTCCCGTCACAGTCGCACTGATCGTCGCAGGCACCACCCGTGAAAATCTTTGCCAACGGGTTGGCAGTACGCGCTCACCCAAGATATCGAGCTGAGCCGCCATGTGATGGCCGTCTTTGTAGACGAACAGAAGCGTAATCAGCATGAACAGCAAGGTAAGCATGATGTGAAAAAAGTTACCGGTCGCAGTCAATACGAGCCGATAAATATTGCCGATGTTTTGGCCGCTCACCAGTTCAATCATGCTCCCGATTGCATGCGACTCGCCAAGATACTCGGCCCAGTAAGACCCAAGGCTTTCACCCACCACGGGCAGTGCGACGATCCAGGAAGGCGCATCGACACCG
>CANFEI010000217.1 GCA_947445495.1 Alcaligenaceae bacterium | reverse complement strand
TACATCCTCGGACTGGAGCGAGCTGGACTTTGACCTTCCGACCACGGCCGCACCTTTTCTTAGTGAAGAGGACGCGGAAGCTCGGGCAGACCTGCGACTGGTTCTCCTTCGAGCAATCAGGGCAAGTTGTAGTTTTATTCTCAGGTTAGATTGATTGTCCATTCGGATTAGCTGGAAGTCATCGATGGCCATGCCATCAACAACGCTGGAGAACTCCCCTTCCACGTCATGCCAAAACACTATGTTGTGGTTCGCAAACAATGAACTCAAGCTGTCTGAAATTCTTTCGTTACTCATGATTGACTACCTACACATGATTTGACATTGCCAGGGCGCAGCTTTTTAATCATCACTAGCCCCTCCTGTGATGGCTTTTACCTCTGCCAGCAAATCTCCAAACTTTCCATAGTTCACCTTCACCCCATCATCTAGATTTAGGGTGATGCGCATGTCAGCGTAGTGACGCAGTTGTTCGTCGTAGGCCAATAGCTCTGCGTGTTTCTTCTTGAGCTTTTCGACTTCCTTAACCAGCTTGTTGCGGGCGGCAGTGCTGCTGGCGGCTGCGGTGTCCTTTTGCAGCATGTCGATGCGGCCTTGGATCTTGCCGGTGAGGGGCACGACGTATTCGGCACGCAAACGCGCCACTGTGCCTTCGGTGTAGCGATGCAGATAGACCAGTGCCTGGAAAGCGCCTTGCTTGCCGCTACTGAAGAGCCAGTAGATGGGGCGCTTTTTGTAGGTTTGCAGGTGGTCTTTGAAGAACTTGTCAGCTATGTAGCGGCGGATGGTCTCGTCTGGGGTTTCAGCTGATTTGGCGCCCAGGCTCTCGGCCAGCCAGGCCATGTTTTCTTCCAGCGTATCTGGCCCCCAGATGGCGCGCAGGAATTCACGCATACGGCTGGGGGCGTCGTCGGCAAACCAGAGTTCGTCGGTGATAGGAACTATGCCGTCGGTATCTGCAGGGTAAGTGGCGTAGCGGCTAGGCTCGAACCCGACGTTGCCCGCGTGGGCATAGATGAGGCCAGACTCGTCAAGGCTATAGCGGCCCATCATGCAGCCGATGGCGTATGAAATCAGGCGTTGGCAGTCTTTTTCGCGGTCGGCACGGACCAAGGTGATTTGATCTTCAGAGATTTCTGCAGTGAGTTCATCTCCAAGTCCATAGCTTTCAATGAATAGGCTATTGTTAGCTCGTTCAAGTGCTTTAAGACGAGAAATTCTTTCTTCAGTCTCGCTTTTCCACGTATTCCAAGATTCCGCAAGACGTTTTACCTTCACTGGCAAATACGCGATTGAAAAGCGAGTGAAGTCCAGTGCTGTCTCTTGGCAATTCCAATCCAACTGGGAAATTTCAATTGCTTTGATGGCATTCTCTTCAATTAATATTTTGTTTGAAGTTTTAAGTACGGGAATGTCGCGTACGTTTTTAACTTGAACATTTACCGTTGGATTTGTGACACTCAAGACCTTTGTCGCAAAATTTGAATTTAAGACAGCCAAGGCATATGGAACATCCTTGTCGTCTTTGAAAAAAATAGAAGAACCCCCGACGTCAAATGTTGCTTCATGTGGAAGGATCCGGAAGCTTGGAGTTGCCGTTGTGATGAAACTCCAAGTCACACCAGTTTTTAGCCAAAGATACTCAGGGATAATTTGACAAACATGATCGCTTCTGTAGTGAGCTCTTGCAGAATCCGACCAATCTACAACCGAAGTCAGGTTGCCTGCCCACCGCCTAAATCCCCCGCCCTTCGCATACAAAAACCATTTCTTTTTTATGCCAAAATTTTGGATGTTGACTTCCCAGAATTCACGAACAAATTTGTCGTTATTTCCAGTTTTATTTTGCCCATCAGAAATCGTGATTGACTCAAATGAAGGTTCGACAAATGTCTTAACGAAAGCGGGGCTTACCCATTAAGCAAGTGGACTACCGGGAATTTTCTTGAAATCTTCTTGGAGAATAGTGCAATAAATAGATTCACGAGCAAGTAAAGCAGACTCTTTATCAACTTCTTGACCATCAACCAACCTAAAGAATACTGGTTTGAATTTTGGAAAGTTCCGGCCGAGGAATGTGAAGGCAGTTGTCTGCACAACCTCACCAGAAATCTCTCCAAACGCCCGTGCACCTAAATGAGCCATATTCTGAAGGGTGCGCTCGAGCAAAAGCTTTTCTCGCATTGCCTCATACGAGGATGGCTGAGGTCTGTGATGTAACGCCATCCGCCGTTTCGCAGTGGCGAGATGAGGGAATTCCTAATGCCAGACGCCTGTTCCTGTCTGTGAGATATCCGGGGCTTGTCACCTATACGCCTAGAGCGGCACGAGATAGTGCCACTCCATCCAGTATGACAATCCCCAATCTATAACCTGCGCTGATACGTAATCGGAACGCACTGGCGAATGCTCCGGCAAGCGTTTCTCTGGGCGGTGGTAGCGCACCAAGCACCAAGCACCAAATACATACATGGCACCTCCTGCAATCTGAAGTCCGCAGGGGAAAGAAGCAAAGGAGAGTAACGACGACAAGACACCCTCGAGGTAAATGAACCATGAAATTAACGTTTGAGCAGCACTGCGCGGTGCAAAGCCTCGCAGAATCGAACAAAAGCGAAATGTCTCTCGCGGGCCCCGCTGGCAGCGGCAAGACGACATTGATCATGGCCTTGGCCGAGGCCTTCGATGATGTGGAAATTTGCACCCCGACCAACAAGGCGGCCTTTGTGCTCCGGTCTAAGGGGCTCGCGGCCAACACCATATTTAAGACTTTCTTCATCCCCGAGATTGTTGAAAACATCGGCCCCAATGGGCATGTGATCTCGAAGTGGCTGAAATTCACACCGGCCAATGAATACTGCAAAGGCCCGCTCCCAGTAGGTAAGCGCGCGTGGTGCGAGGTGGTCATCACCACGGACGACTTGCCGCCGGACTCACGGCGCGAAGATCACAGCTTGTTCACGTTTGTGACCAGAGATGGCATAGACCCGGCGTGGATTAACACCTATCAACTATCTAAGCCCTGGCGTCGATCGACGGTCGATGCGATGCGATTTGCGGGCTATCGCTGGTACGCCAACTTGGTCGTGCCGTTCGCCGGCAGCCCGCCCACACTGGTGTTATTCGGGCGTGGCGAGTCCGCTTTTACGGCCGCTGAAGTGACCGAGGTCTACGATCACCGGACCTACGACGCGACCATCCGACAAACTCTACGCTCCGATCTGCAATTGAGTGTGAACGCGCAAAACGGTATCGCGCAGCTCGAGGCGCAACTGTTGGAGACCGGCGGCGCGGTCGGCACGCGCACGGGTGTGACCGTGTACTGGGAGAGCACCGGCGGATATTTCTTAAGCGCTCGGACCCAGAGCATCGACGGCAAAGCGACTGCGGTGCTTAAAGACTACGTCCAACCGTGCGTTGTTAAAGCCGGTTTCCGGCATTTCCCAGCCAAATCAGAGGTCACAGTATGAGCCTGCAAGTAATCGACGACGCAGTGCCAGCGGCACTGTTTGCGCAATTTCAGGACTGGTTTGCGAACCTCGCGATGCTGCCTGGTTGGCGCGCGAGCAAAACAGCACCGGG
>CANFEI010000216.1 GCA_947445495.1 Alcaligenaceae bacterium | reverse complement strand
TATACGCAACATAGATCCCCACCATGAAAAACGAACCATGGGCAAAGTTAACAATCCGAGTGACCCCAAAAATTAAGGAAAGCCCTGCCGCCACTAAAAAAAGTGACGACGCACCCGCTAGACCATTGAGCAGTTGGACAATTAAGCTTGACAGGTCCATACGAACAGGGCTCCCTCGTTAAACCGTAAACCGTTTAGTCGGCGGGACGAAGCTTTCTCACTTCTTCGGCTGATGGCAATACCGATGCGCCATCGATGTAGCGGAACGATCCCATCACCCCCTTGCCGTTATCAAGTTTGGTGCGGCCGACATAACCACCCATCGTCGACTGATGGTCCTCGGGACGGTAAGTGATACTTCCGAAGGGGGACATCAGTGTCAGACCACGAAACGCAGTGATGAGCTTTTCGGTCTCGGTGCTCTGGGCTTTTTTGATTCCTGCGGCCAGAGACATGATTGTGCTGTAGCCGACGACTGAGCCTAGTCTTGGATAGTCTTTGTACTTGGCTTCATAGGCGTTCTTGAAGGCATCGTGCTCTGGCGTCTTGATTGCGTACCAAGGGTAGCCTGTCACTAACCAACCTGTTGGACTTTCGTCTTTCAGTGGATCCAGATACTCTGGCTCGCCAGTAAGCAGGCTGACCACCTCACGTCCTTTGAAGAGTCCGCGCGTATTGCCCTCGCGCACAAAGCGCGATAGGTCCGCACCAAACAGGACGTTGAAAATCGCGTCAGGCTTGGCGTCACCGAGCGCTTGCACCACGCTACCCGCATCAACTTTTCCCAGCGGCGTAGCCTGCTCGGCGATAAACTCGATGTCCGGCTGCGCGGCCCTCATAAGCGCCTTGAAGGTCGCCGCTGCAGATTGACCATACTCGTAGTTCGGATACACAATCGCCCAGCGTTTCTTCTTCATCGCGCTGGCTTCTGGGACAAGCATGGCGACTTGCATATGAGTCGACGGGCGTAAGCGGAAGGTATAGCGATTGCCGTTTTGCCAGACAATTTTGTCAGTCAGTGGCTCGCTCGCCAAGAAAAATACTTTTTTCTGCTTGGCGAAATCTGTCAGCGCCAAACCAATATGCGAAAGAAACGATCCCGTAAGCACATCGACTTTGTCGCGTGAGATCAGCTCCTCAGCGACTCGCACGGCATCACCGGGGTTCGCGTTGTCGTCACGCGTGATGAGTTGTACTTTTTTACCGTTTAAGCCGCCTGCTGCGTTGATCTGGTCAACGGCAAGCTCCATGCCTTTTTTGTAGGGTTCCAAAAAAGCGGGCTGTGCTTTGTAGCTATTGATTTCGCCGATTTTAATAACGTCTTGCGCTGACGCTGAGACGGATACACCCAACAGTGCTGCACCGAATACAAGCGCTGCTGTAAAGCCTTTGGTAAATATGCGATAACGCATGGGGTTCTCCCGAAAGTTAAAATTACTCTTATTAACGTAAGCCATCTTTGCCCTCTATTTCACTTGCCAGTAGGCCGCCAATACGAGGTAATGGGCGACCACTATCGGTCACTGCAACAGCCACCACGATTTCTTTTGCACTTGGTGCGTCCGTGACGCGCGCTTCGATCGCGTCAAAATGACTACGCACGAACGCAGCATCCTTATGTCCGAGTGGAACATCAATTGCACAGCCGAGTCCTCCGCGTTTTTTGCTTGAAGGCACGAGCGCGGCGCCATGGTGTACCGCTTGACGCAATGGCGCCCCGAGTTTGGGATGCAAGATGGCGGCCGCATGCTCGAGTTCGCCTGCCTCGCCAACGATCGCCGCTTTGCCATAGCTCTGTGCTGCTTCTGGAGTAATCCCAAGCGCTTCTACACATTTATTGCCAAGCAGCGCTCCAAGCTCTTCGCCGATCTCAATCAATTGATCCAGATTTTGACTGAAAATGCCCGCGTAGGGGTTTTCGATGACGGCGATGGCAAGCGCTCGGCGTGTGGGTGGAGAGATCGTCTGCCCCATTTCAAGGTACGTTTCATCGACCTGTACGATAAGCTTGCGAATTTTTGCGGCCATGCGGGCTCCTGAAAACTGCGTGATTAGTGGGTAAGGTAGCGAGCGATACCGGGCGATTCAGTCGTGATCATCCAGCCTTGGCAGGTCAATACACTGGCAGAGATTAAACCGCTTTGCTTCATTTGTAGAGCCTGCTGTAAACCCTGCCTGAGTGCTTGATGAACCGTGTCGTTATCTAAGGCTGGCACATGTACCGTCACGAGTTTTTCGCCCAGGTCCGAATCGTCTTTCACTTGGTTGGCAGGCAAACGTTCGACAGCGGGATGCGCCGTGTTGACCGCATTGGCGATGATCGTAGCTGCAGCATCGGCCAACCCGGCGCTTTGAGCCAGAACGGTGACGCTGTCGGCGATGCCTAGTGAAAAGCTTCGGCCACGCCAACCGCTTGTCGCGATACCGCGCACTCCCATCGCATAATCGACGCTCAGCCTTCCATCAAGCGAAATTCCTCGCTGTAGGGCGAGGCCATCTAGTTTTGAGAGGTCCGCAAACAAGCCAATCTCGACGTGAGTGCCTGGTGTTAAGTAGAGTGCGATATCACCGCCGTTGTTCACCCAGGCGCGTGTAATGCCAGGTTGCTCATAAAAGGCAATCAGTTCTTGCGCAACCGAGCCTGCCACCGCTGCCATCGGCGTAATGAAGTCGCTCGGACATCGTTGGCAAGCGTCCCACATTGTCCTGGCAATGGGACCGTTTAGCGGGCAGGGCGCTTGCGTGGAGATGGGTTGTCGCAAGATAGGCAGCTCTGCAACGAGCTCAGATAGAATCGTGGCAAAGCGCTTAGCCGCCGCTTGATGGGCGCCTGCAACGGCGGCTGACTCCCCCTCGGCCTGTACCACGATGTCGATCGGGCCATGCTGAAAGTGTTGGCGTCCATCGCCGAGGTTGAGAGAAGTTGCGCTTAACATGATTGATTAGCCCAACATCGGTGGCATGCCAAGCGGCCATGGCGTGTCTTCGCGAGGCGTGACCCATAATCGGTTTTGTGGTGCGCCGTCATCATGCCAAGCGCCTTCTCGTAGAACTTGGTCTAGTCCTCTAACCTAGTCGACATGTCCGCCCAGACGCTTGAAGTCCTCTGCACGCATACTGAACTCAATCGGCGCAACGATGGCGGGCGTTGGAACGGTGCCAAAACTGTTGTCTGGCATGCGCAAGACATCAACCATCACCGTAATGCCACCCCCTGGCCAGACATAAGCAGGTGCACCGCCGCAAGTGACATTGACGAGCGCTTGCTTAATGGCTCGAGTCAACAGGATCGGATTATGTGTCACGCCCGCACGCAGGCTGCCACCCGCACCCCCCAGGAACAAAACGGAAGCAAGCGATGGCTCACAATTTTCACCGATACGGTCGATCACAGCCCGTACGGTCTCAGGCATTTCTTGCTCAATCGGTCGTAACTGTTCGTCGAGCACGTACCAGCATGCGTGCTCACCCGTTGTCGATGTCATCAGTAATCGGAGCCCGGGCCAAGAGACTTCGGGATCCCAGCTTTCGATGATGCTTAAGGGGTCGGCGATGTCTGTACCGCCCCAGCCCGTGCCGGGG
>CANFEI010000215.1 GCA_947445495.1 Alcaligenaceae bacterium | reverse complement strand
GTATTGAAACCGATTGGCCGTTTGACCTTTAATTTCAAAGCGCTGCGTATGCGAATTGACGCCATTACCTTGTTTCCAGAAGCGTTTAGCGTCGTGCGAGATGCTGGGATCACCGGTCGCGCGCACAAGCAAGGGCTTTGGTCGTTACAGACATGGAACCCGCGCGATCAGGCGCAAGACATTCATCGTACGGTGGATGATCGTCCCTATGGCGGTGGTCCAGGGATGGTGATGATGATGGAGCCGTTGCTCAAGAGCGTCGAGGCCATCAAACAAGATCGTCTTGCGAACGATGCCTCTGACGTTCAGGCGCCCGTGATTCTGCTTTCTCCCGCCGGAGAAAAATTTAGCCAGCATCATGCGACGACCTTGGCCGCAACAAAAGGGGCTATCTTTGTTTGTGGACGCTATGAGGGCGTGGATCAGCGTTTTATCAACCGCACTGTCGATGCGCAATGGTCACTCGGTGATTTCGTATTGTCCGGCGGAGAAATCGCGGCACTCGCAATGATCGATGCGGCGGTACGCCTATTGCCAGGTGCACTTAACCACGGTGACTCATCGGCTCAAGACTCGTTTCAGGACGCATTGTCGGGTTTGCTAGATAGCCCGCACTACACGCGACCAGAGTTATTTGATGGTGAGTTGGTTCCCGCGGTACTGATGTCTGGCAATCACGCGTTGATTGCACGTTGGCGGCGTGAGCAGTCCTTGAGCCTGACGCTTGCAAAACGACCGGATTTGATTGCTCAGGCACGCTCGCGTGGACTGCTCAGCGCGGCCGATGAAAAATTTCTGGCCACACTGAGCGGGCCGTAGCGCCGAGAGGCGTGTGCGCTAACCCAGTCGCGCCCGCTGGCTTTTAACTTGCGCCAGCGTTTCGCCAAATTGTGCAACGCGTTGCTTCTCTTGTTCAACGACAGCAACGGGTGCACGTGCGACAAAAGATTCGTTCGTGAGTTTGCCTTGAGCCTTGGCGATTTCACCCTCGAGGCGAGCGATTTCTTTATCCAGGCGGATTTTTTCCGCTGCCACGTCAATCTCGACTTTTAGCATCAGACGTGTGTTGCTGACGACCTGCACCGGTGCACCGTCGTCAGGGAGGGTCGCCACAACCTGAACCTCCGAGAGCTTGGCCAACGCAGCCAGGTAGGGCGCATGCAGCTCTAACTGATCTTTGGGGCCTTCGGCTATTAAAGGCACCCGTGCTGCGGGCGAGAGGTTCATTTCTCCGCGCAAGGCACGAACAGCTTCAATTTGCGCTTTCAACGCGTTAAGTTGCAGCGTCGCTGCTTCATCGATGGTACTCGCATCCCCAACAGGAAAAGATTGAACCGATACGCTTGCGGTTTCGTTGACGTCGCGGCGCCCGGCGACCACCGATACTTTTTGCCACAGCTCTTCAGTGATGAAGGGCATGATGGGGTGTAGCAGTCGTAACACCGTCTCGAGGACCTCAATCAGTGTGGTTCGCGTCGCGCGCTGTTGGTCTGCATGACCCGTTTGAATCTGAACCTTCGCAAGCTCCAGATACCAATCGCAGTACTCATCCCAAACGAAGTGATAAAGCGCATTCGCAATATTGTCGAAGCGGTAATCTGAAAAACCTTTTGCGACATCGAGTTCAAGTTGTTGCAGCTGTCCAAGAATCCACTTATCGACAAAGCTCTGCGCGCTTGCGGGCGCAGCCGACATATCCTGGCCCTCGGTGTTCATCAGCACAAACCGCGTGGCATTCCAGAGCTTATTGCAGAAGTTTCGATATCCTTCGCAACGCTTGAGGTCAAAGTTGATATTGCGCCCGAGCGTAGCGTACGCTGCCATGGTGAAGCGCAGCGCATCAGCTCCAAACGCTGGAATGCCCTCTGGGAATTGCTTGCGCGTCGCCTTCTCGATCGAGCCCGCTTGCTTTGGATTCATGAGGCCAAACGTGCGTTTAGTGACGAGATTTTCTAGGTCAACACCGTCGATGAGGTCGACTGGGTCTAAGGTGTTCCCCTTTGACTTACTCATCTTTTGCCCTTCGGCATCTCGGATGAGTCCGTGCACATAAACGTGCTTGAAAGGCACTTGGCCCGTCAGATGAGTCGTCATCATGACCATGCGCGCCACCCAAAAGAAAATGATGTCAAAACCCGTGACCAAGACGCTCGAGGGTAAATAGCGTTTGTAATCGGGGGTTTCTTGTGGCCACCCCAGGGTAGTGAAGGGCACCAAGGCCGAGGAGAACCAGGTGTCGAGCACATCGGGATCACGAGTCAACGCAGCCGTCACGCCTGCTGCGCGCGCTTGATCGTTTGCATCTTTTTCAGTATGCGCGACGAAGACTTGTCCGTCGGGTGCGTACCAGGCAGGAATCTGATGTCCCCACCACAATTGGCGTGAGATGCACCAGTCCTGAATGTTTTCAAGCCATTGGTTATACGTGGTTGTCCAGTTTTGGGGATAAAACTGGATATCCCCTTTGGCCACCACCTCCAGTGCAACGTCAGTGATGCTCTTTCCGGGGTGGAGCGTATCGGCAGGCGCGGGCTTGCTCATGGCGACAAACCACTGGTCCGTCAGCATAGGTTCGAGCACGGCGCCGGTTCTATCGCCACGTGGCTGCATCATTTTGTGCGCGTCAACTTTAACCAGAAAGCCTTTTTGCTCCAGTTCCTGAACGACAGCTTTGCGTGCGTCGAATCTATCCATGCCTTTGAACTGCACGGGCCCCTGGTCATTAATGCGTGCATCCAGTGTGAAAATCACGATGAGCGGAAGGTGATGGCGTTGCGCGCAGGCGTAATCGTTGAAGTCGTGTGCGCCGGTAATTTTTACGCAGCCCGTCCCAAACGTCGGGTCTACAAAATCATCGGCAATGATGGGAATCTGGCGGTCGCACAAAGGCAGATCTACCATTTTCCCGACGAGATGCTGGTAACGCGTATCGTCAGGGTGCACGCAGAGCGCTCCGTCTGCGAGCATAGTTTCCGGACGCGTGGTGGCGATGGTCATTCCGGTAATGGATTCTGACGTGCCATCCTCGTGGGTGACCGTTTGGGGGCCGTCAATAAACGGGTAACGAATATGCCAAAGATGTCCATCGGTTTCGACCGATTGGACTTCCAGGTCTGACACCGCGGTTAGTAGCTTTGGATCCCAATTAACGAGGCGCTTGCCTCGGTAAATCAGACCTTGCTTGTAAAGGCGGACAAAGGTCTCGACGACGCCAGCGGACATCTGGTTGTCCATCGTGAAGTATTCACGGGGCCAGTCTGCTGAAGCGCCCAAACGCCGCACTTGGGTCGTAATGGTGCTGCCTGAGAGCTCTTTCCACTCCCAGACTTTTTCGATGAATTTCTCGCGCCCAAGGTCATGGCGTGTAGTCTTTTGTGCGTCAAGCTGACGTTCCACCACAATTTGCGTGGCGATCCCTGCATGATCGGTGCCGGGCACAAACACGGTGTCGTGCCCTCTCATGCGGTGGTACCGGATCAGGCCATCCATAATCGTTTGGTTAAAGGCATGCCCCATGTGCAAGGTGCCCGTGACGTTAGGCGGCGGGAACTGAATCGCGTAGGGGGCACCATTGGCATCGCCT
>CANFEI010000214.1 GCA_947445495.1 Alcaligenaceae bacterium | reverse complement strand
GTTCACGGTCGTGGGTACCTTCCGCTCGGGACACTTTGAATACGACTCTTCACTTGCTTTCATCGATGCGACCGACGCTGCAAAAGTGTTTCGTGATGGGGCCTTGGCAGGGGTGCGTTTACGCGTGGACGACATGCACCGCGCACCTGAAATCGCCCAGTCGCTCCTGCCGCTTTTACCGAACACCGTGATGGTGGCGGATTGGTCGCGCAACAATCGCACGTGGTTCGCAGCAGTGCAAACTGAAAAGCGCATGATGTTTTTGATCTTGACGTTGATTGTTGCCGTGGCGGCCTTTAATTTATTGTCTTCTTTGGTGATGGCAGTCAAAGACAAACAGTCTGACATTGCGATTCTCAGAAGTTTTGGTGCCACCCCGGTAGAGATCGCTCGTATTTTTCTCGTGCAAGGCGCCATGATTGGCGTGCTCGGCACGCTGACTGGGGTAGTGGGAGGCACGCTGATCGCCCTGAATGTGGATGTGCTCGTGCCAGCAATCGAACGGTTCCTGGGTGTGCAATTCTTGCCGCGCGAAATTTATTTCATCAGCGCTCTGCCATCGGATGTGCGTTTGAACGACGTAATGACAATCGGCCTGACATCTTTGGTGATGTCGCTGGTCGCGACCTTGTATCCCAGTTGGCGTGCCTCGCGCCTGCAACCCGCTCAGGTGTTACGCCATGACTGATGTTGCGTTGCGCGCTGAGAATGTTTGTAAGCACTACGACGAAGGCGGTGCGCGGATAGACGTACTGAATCATGTCAACCTGTCGATCGCACCTGGAGAAATGGTTGCGGTGGTCGGTGCTTCCGGTTCTGGCAAAAGTACGTTACTGCACATTTTGGGGCTCTTAGACAAACCGAGTGCCGGCACGATTGAGGTCGCCGGGCAGTCGAGTCACGGCTTGTCTGAATCGCAGCGCAGTCGTTTGCGTAATCGTGGCTTAGGGTTTGTGTATCAGTTTCACCATTTACTGGCGGAATTCACCGCACTTGATAACGTTGCGATGCCTCGTATCGTAGGTCGACAAGACCGTGAGGCCGCGCGTGCCGAGGCGCAGATTTTTCTTGAGATGGTCGGGCTCAGCGAGCGGGTCTTGCATTATCCCGGTCAACTCTCGGGTGGCGAGCGTCAGCGCGTTGCGCTCGCCCGCGCGTTGGTGAATCGCCCAGCTTGTGTCCTAGCCGACGAACCCACCGGCAATCTAGATCGCCACACCGCACACCGCATGTTTGATCTGCTTAAACACGTTAACGCAGACGCTAAAACAGCGTTTTTGATTGTGACGCATGATCCAGAGCTCGCAGCGCTGGCTGACAGGCGCTTGCTGATGGATGCCGGGCGACTGGTTGATGCTACTTGACACTCATTGCCATCTCGATGCGTCTGAGTTTGCGCTAGACCGCGAGGCCGTCATCGCCCGCGCGCTTGCGGCAGGCGTTCAAGGCATCCTTATTCCTGCTGTTGATCCCTCTAATTTTGAGATTGTTCGCACGCTTGCCCACTCGGTTCCTGGCGGTGCGTATGCGTTGGGCATTCACCCGATGTATGTGCAGCACGTGGATGATCAGGCCTTAGTGCAACTGCGCCATGCGTTGGAAGCGAGACGTGATGATCCCCGTTTAGTGGCGGTGGGTGAGATTGGTTTAGATTTCTTCGTGCCTGAGATTTCACAAGGTGAAGCGCGTGCCAAGCAAGAACGTTTTTATGTCGCGCAGCTAAAACTCGCAATCGAATTTGATTTGCCGGTGATTCTGCATGTCAGACGTTCGCAGGATGTCTTGCTGAAATATCTTCGCCGCCATCCCGTGCGTGGCGGACTTGCGCATGCCTTCAATGGTAGCGTGCAACAAGCGCAGCAGTTTATCGATGCAGGGTTTGCACTTGGCTTTGGTGGAGCGATGACCTACGTGCGTGCGCTACAGATTCGAAGACTCGCTTGTGCCTTGCCTTTAGAGTCGATTGTGCTGGAGACCGACGCGCCCGACATTGCGCCGGCCTGGTTGACCGAGACACGCCGAAATGAACCGGCTGAGGTTAGGCGTATCGCGCATGCGCTTGCCGAGTTGCGCGGCATATCGTACGAGGAAGTGCTGATCAAGACTGCGCAAGCCGCGCGCAGTGCATGCCCAACACTGGACCTTGCACTGCGGTCATAACTTTGTTTAGAGAAGTCTGTTCAGTGCCTGCGTTAAATCGGCGATCAGGTCTTCCGTATCTTCGAGCCCGATATGTATGCGTACGACAGCGCCGCGTTGGCGCCAGTCCGTCAGGACGCGGGTTCCAGCTAAATCGGTTGGCATCACCAAACTTTCAAACCCACCCCACGACGCGCCAAGTCCAAATAACTCAAGCGCATCGATCACGCCTTCGGCTTGGCTTTGGGAATACTGTTTCTTGAGCTCAAACGAGATCAGCCCGTTCATGCCGTGGCAATGTTTCTTCCAGAGCACATGACCTGGGTCATCTGGCAGCGCTGGACAAAAAACATGAGCAATTTCTGGACGGGTCTGCAACCATTGTGCAACACGAAGCGCGCTGGCCCCATGCGCCTGCAAACGTATCGGCATCGAACGCACGCCCCGCAGTGCCATGAAGGCATCGTCTGCCCCGACAGTTTGGCCAAAGCCGTAGGTGGCCTTTTGCAGGGCAGGCCAGGCGCGCTCGTTCGCAACGGAGGCACCCATCATCAAGTCTGAGTGTCCACCAATGTATTTCGTAATTGCGGTGATGGAGATGTCGGCCCCGAGCGCAAGGGGCTGGTACAGCCAGCCGGAGCCCCAGGTATTGTCCGCGATCACCCAGAGATTGTGCTTTTTCGCGATAGCGCTCACAAGCGGTAAGTCCAGCATATCGTAGGTGATGGTGCCCGGGCACTCTACATATAAGATCTTTGTATTTGGTTGAATGAGGGCTTCGAGGCCGCTGCCATCCGGGGGATAAAACGTGTGCGTGATGCCGAGGTCTGTGAGCTGGTGCTTGCAGAAATTGCGAACAGGTTCGTACGAGGCGTCGCTTAAAAGAATATGGTCGCCAGGTTTTAAGAACGCTAGCAGTGTGACGGCGATTGCGGCTTGGCCTGTTGGAAACAAGAACCCGCGATGGCCGGCTTCAAGTTCAACAATGACATCTTCGAGCGCGTAGGTTGAGTCCGTGCCGCGCGCGCCGTAGGACGGGAGGCGTTCGGTTTCCCGGCGTTTACGGGTATCGCGCCACGCCTCGACCGTATCAAACACATAAGTGCTTGCACGAGACACGGGTGCGTTGACCCAACCGCTGTGATTGCGCCCCGTGCGCAGCAGACGCGTGTTGCGGTTCTTTGAGTCCGACATGTTTAGACATCCCTTGGTAAAAGATGTCTAAACCTTATCACGAAGAGGGTTGATATGGCTAAAAGAGTCCACAGGGCCTTGATTGATGCCGCCAGTCCTCGCACCATGCGGTGCTTTGCACGGTGTGTCGATGGGACGAATTCTTGGGTTGCTTTGCGTGGCCGCGGCTTCCTGCATGTTGAGCTTGCCGGCTTTACCTGACTTGCGATGGCTTAGTCAGCTGACCTGCGTGCTTGCCGTTGTGGCGGTCTTGT
>CANFEI010000213.1 GCA_947445495.1 Alcaligenaceae bacterium | reverse complement strand
TGCCGACGAGGTCATTGCCGCCTTTGACTTGAAGGTGTTGAATGACGTCGGGGTCTTTCAACGCGAGGGCAACCGCCTCTTGTAGCTTTTTGACAATTGCGGGATCCGTCTTTGCAGGAGCCAGCAGACTGATAAATTGCGTGACATCAAAATCTTTGAATCCTAATTCTGCCATTGTGGGGACATCGGGTATCGAGCTCGCTCGTGTGGGGCCCGATACGGCGAAGGCGCGCACCCGTTTTTCTGCAATGAGAGGTGTTGAGGTCGAGACGGTGTCGAACGTAAAGGAGAGTTGTCCCCCTAATAAATCGACCAGTGCGGGCGCACTGCCTTTGTAGGGAATGTGGTTGAACTGCGCGCCGCTTAGCAGCCCGAACATTTCGCCAGCCAAGTGGCCACCACCGCCAATGCCAGTTGAGCCATAACTCAGTTTGCCTGGCTGGGCTTTGCCTTGTGCAACGAGCTCCTGAATACTTTTAATGGCCGAGGCAGCGGGCACGATCAGCACATACTGAAACGACGTCAGTTGACTGATCGGTTGCAAATCCTTGATCGAGTCATAAGGCACTTTGCTATAGAGCACAGGATTGATCACGATCGGGCCGCTTGCCGGAGCAATCAAGGTGTAGCCATCCGGCGCGGATTTAGCCACGATGTCTGTGCCAATCATGCCGTTTGCTCCGCCGCGATTTTCAACGACGACCGCAACGCCAAGTATCTCTGACATCTTCTTTGAAACGACGCGTACCGTGATGTCCGCATTGCCACCGGCAGGATACGGAACGATGACCTTGATCGGTTTGTTTGGATAGGGTTGAGCGACTGTCGGGCCTGCTAAACCTAGGAGTAGAGCTAGAGCGAAGAGTGCGGATTTCATAGGGTTTCTGTGCGTGTAGTGATGGAATCAGCCTATATTATCTGAAGAATCTCTTCAAATCAGGCGGAACTTTAATGACGGATGTTGCGCGCAATGTGCTGGGAACTGACTTAGTTCCTTGTTCTTACGACCCTCTTACGGGGTATTTTCGGGATGGTTGTTGTCATACGGACATGCATGATCTCGGTAGTCATGTCGTATGTGCCATCGTGACAGATGAGTTTTTAGAGTTTTCACGCAGCCGCGGTAACGACTTATCGACGCCACGACCGGAGTACCGTTTTGCGGGCTTAGAGGACGGTGATCGCTGGTGCTTATGTGCGCTGCGCTGGAAAGAGGCGCTTGCGGCGGGCGTCGCGCCTACGGTGGTGCTTGAGTGCACGCACGCACGCGCGCTAGAATTTGTGGGGCTCGAGCAATTGCAGGAATACGCCTTCACCGGTTAGCGCTTGGTCTCGAACTACCACGCAATCGGTTGCCCAGCATAGTCCACAAAGTGTGCGCCACTGACTGGTTCCAATGCGTCGATGCTCTTGAGTAGGCCTGATACCGACTCTGCTGCCGAGATCGTGTGCGAAGCTGATGCAAACGGTTGTGATAAGGGTGAGGCGACCGTCCCGGGTTGAAGCGCCACGATGACTGCCTGCTTGTTTTTTCGCGCGAACTCAATCCCCGCGGTTTGCAGCATCATGTTGAGCGCGGCCTTCGATGCCCGATACCCATACCAGCCACCCTTTTGATTGTCGCTAATGCTGCCGACCCTTGCAGACAGCTTGGCAAAGATCGCTCTCTCGTGGCGCAATAGCGGTAAGAAATGCTTAAGAAGCAGTGCAGGTCCGATCGTGTTGACCTGAAAGCTGCGCAGGAGCTTGTTTGCATCGAGCGCACCCAGATGCTTTTCAGGACCTGAGCCGTCAATCGTCAGGGCGCCGGTTGCATCGATGATGAAGGCAAAGGGGCCTTGATCCCTGAGGGCGCTCGCTGCGGCAGCGATGCTTGCCTCGTCTTCCAGCGTAAAGCCCGGTGTGGTGCGGCGCGACAATTCTGTTACGCAAGCGCATTGTGGATCGTTCCTGAGCGCCTGGGCAAAAGCAGTGCCGAGCGCGCCCGTTGAGCCAATGACCAGCGCACGATAGTTGGAACCTAGTGAATAAAGCATATCTAAATCGGGGCGAGAGGAGGTCGATTAATAGGAGTTATGAATGTTTGCACATTGTGACGACGCAAAGAATCTTTGTTCTAGAGCAAGTCTAAGGTAAATCTCTCTTGTCAAAGGGCGTAACCCTCTATAAGATCGGGATACAAAAAAGATGTTGCAAAAAATTTGTAAACAACAATCGGAGACGAACATGATTAAAAAATTAGTATGGCTTGGGCTTGCTAGTATCGCAGCAATGCTCTTTGCGAGCACTGCCTCAGCTCAGGGCGTAACGAAGGATGAAATCCTGATTGGTGGCTTTGGGCCTATCACAGGCCCAGCTGCATACATCGGATTAGGTGGTCGTGACGGTCTTACGATGGCCATCAAGGAAATTAATGCTGCCGGTGGTGTGAATGGACGAAAATTCCGTTTGATCTTTGAAGACGATGGACATTCACCAACACGCGCACTAGGCGCAGTGAAAAAACTCATCGATCAAGACAAAGTTTTCATGATTTTCTGTGCGGCTGGATCCAATGCAACCGTGGGTACGATTGACTACATCAAGGCGCAGCAACGCGTCATGTATGTTTCCTTTGCATCGGCCCCCGCCGTTACCTTCCCTTTCAGTAGCTATTTGTTCCGCGGGGCAACAACCGAAGTCCCTCGTTATGGTGAGCTTTATTCAGAGTTCATTGCTGAGGGACTAAAAGCCAAGAAAGTGGCAGTTATGAACGGTCGTGAGGAATACCCCAAGAACGAGGGCAATGCGTTGGCCACGGCGCTGAAGGATGTTTACAAGGTTGATGTGGCCGCTCGAGCCGAGTTCAACATTGGAGACAAAGATTTCACGCCACAGTTGCTTGCTGTGAAGAACTCTGGCGCTGAGGTTGTCGCGTTCTTTGGTAACCCAGCTGAGGCAGCAATTGCGATGCGTCAGGCGCGTGAATTAGGGCTCAAGCAAAAGTTTTTTGTAGGCGCAACCATGGTAGATAAGTCGTTTACCCTTGCGGCCAAGGAAAACGCTGAGGGCGCAACAGGATTTTCGCTTATTCCATTTTTGCCAGGCACTCCAAACCCCACGTTACAAGCTTGGGAGGCTAAGTGGAAGAAAGAGTATCCAAACTTGCCAGTCGGCCGTCCGAACGTGTTCGACGTGATGGCTTACACCGATATGTACGTGTTGGCTGAAGCGATTAAGAAGGCGGGCCCAGATCTGAATACCAAAAGCTTGATCGCGGGCTTGGAGCAAATTAAAAACTTTTCATCGTCACCTCTCGCCGCACCGATCACCTTTACCAACAAACATCACATTGGCAATTTGACATTGACCGTGATGGAGGTCAAAGGCGGCAATTGGCAACCTGTGGGTTGGAAGCCTAGTCGGCCCAGCGAAATCCTCAAGCGTTACGAGTAGGGACTACTTGAGGAGCACTGCGTATCGCGCGAGCGCGAGGCGCAGTGCTAACTTTTCGATATGACTATTACGATTGCACTACAGTTGCTAATTGCCGGCTTATCAGTTGGCAGCATATACGCGCTCGTTGCCTTGGCGCTCGTTATTCCATTCAAAGCCTCTAGCATT
>CANFEI010000212.1 GCA_947445495.1 Alcaligenaceae bacterium | reverse complement strand
GACCTCAAAACTGCGTTGCATCAGATCGCGTTCGGCGTCGATGGGAAGCACCGAATTTCGTTCATGAATCCAGCCGTGAATGCCGATTTCATGACCTAACCCTGCAAGATTTTTTTGCTCATCGGGATAGAGTAAAGCCGTCACCGCAGGTACAAAAAAGCTTGCCGGCACATCGTGGCGCGTAAGGATCTCAACAATCCGGGGCACGCCTTGGCGATTCCCGTATTGCCCCTGAGAGAGCTTTCCGGGTGAGTCTCCACCCTCTCTGAGTTCGTTTGTTTCGTGATCCGAATCAAAAGAAAGTGCGACAGCGCAGCGTGCGCCACCAGGCCAAGACGCAGGGCGCAAACTCCGCCCCGCGCGGACACGGTTCACAATTTCGCGCCATTGACTTTCCGGCCAACGCCAAGGCTCGAGCGGCTGATCACTCATTTTGACGGCACTTCAGGAAGACTCTTTGCAATCGCAATCGCGGCTTGCGCCTCTTGGGCAACAAACTTAACAAACTCGGCGGGCGGCATGCCAACGCCATATAGGCCCTGCGCTTCAAACTGCTTGATCACGTCGGGATCTTTGATCGCTTGCTGTACCGCGTTATAAATTTTGTCGACGATTGGCGTTGGCGCACCAGCAGGCAACCATAAACCAAACCAATTCACGACATCAAAATTTGGAATGCCCGCCTCTTGCATGGTCGGAACGTTAGGCAAGCCCTTCCAGCGGGTGCTACCCGTTAAGGCCAACGCGCGTAGCTTACCGGCTTCAACGTGCTTGATCGCGATCTGTGTTCCGACAAAAAACATGTCCACGCGACCGCTGAGCAAATCACTCAGGACCTCGGCCACGCCCTTGTAAGGGACCATCAAAATATCGGTCTGGGTCTTGGCTTTGAACACTTCAGCGGGGATATGGCTGGCCGTGCCTAAGCCAGCACTGGCGTAGCTCAGTTTGCCTGGATTCTTCTTGGCTAAGGCAACAAGCTCAGAAACATTGTTGGCGGCTAAGCTCGTGGGGATCACCAGCGCTTGTCCATAATTCTGCGCGACTAGCGACACATGTGTGAAGTCCTTGACCGAGTCATACGGGACGTTCTTATTGAAAGGCGGGATCGTTGCATGGGAAGCTGTCGTAAACAACCAAGAATACCCATCAGCAGGCTGCTTGGCTAAGTAGGCCGTGCCCACCAGACCACCGGCCCCTGGCTTGTTCTCCACAATAATTGACTGACCAAGCACACTCGACATTTTTGGACCGATGATGCGCATAATTAAATCTGGTGGCCCGCCAGGCGGCGACGGCACCACCACACGAATCGGCTTCGACGGAAAATTTGCATCTGGCTTCAGCGTGCTTGGCGTTTGTGCCACGGCGCCAAGCGTCGTGCAGGCAAATAAGACCAGAGTGAGTTTTCGAGCGACTAAGTGAATTTGCATCATTACCCCAATTTTTTATTTATACGGTACTAATTAAGTGTGATCGTGCGACGCTCGCCCGACGACTGGATGATGGCCTCGAGAACGCGTGCGTTACGCACGGCGTCTCCTTGAGGCGTCACCAAAGCCTTCTTGTGTGTAATCGCTTTTGCGAAATCTTCTAACTCGAGTCTCTCCGTGCTGACCGCGTCGTACTTGTGTACGACAGGCTTCTGTTTGTTGGTGACATTCGCCTTGTCAATCATGCACGTCGTCAGATCCCAAGTGTGCAGGTGCTCTACATCTCCCACCTGCACCCAACCATTCGAGCCAAATATCTGCATTCTCCAGGTTTCTGCCGTCGCGATGATCGTGCCCAGGTAAGCCGTCGCACCACTCTTGAATCCCAAGAGCATCGACGTTGTGTCGTCCGAGCCAAAGTCCTGAGCAAGACGGAAACTCTTTGCCGTAACCTCGGTGATCGGCCCCGCCAGATACATCATGGCATCAATCACGTGCACGCCTCGACCTGTCATTCCGCCTGCCGGTGACTCATCTCCGGCATGGCGCCAGTGACCTTTGGGGAACCGGTAGGCACTGGGCCCACAGAAGTTGCCTTCAATATGCAGCACCCGACCCAGTCGGCCATCTTCGATCATGCGTCTGACTTCTTGCAAGGCCGGCTGAAACCTCCAGTTATACCCAACACCCAACACGATATTGTTTTCTTGTGCCGCCCTAGCCGCCGCTAAGGCACTCGCGCTATCAAGTGCTAAAGGCTTTTCACAAAACACATGCTTACCGGCGCGGGCAGCTTGTTCGATTTGCGCGGTATGCATCGAATGGGGTGTAGCCAACACAACGGCGTCGATCGTCACGTCAGCGAGAATCTGCTCAAACGAATCGACTAAAGCGATGCCGTGTTGCTTTGCAAAGTCTTCCGCTTTTGAGCGCGTACGCGTGGCACCTGCAACGAATGTGATGTCCTGGCTCTTGCCCTGCACGCTGCGTACAAGGTTTTGGCCCCAAGTACCCATCCCAATAATTGCTGCTCGGATCATGACACTTCCTTTGTTTCGGTAATAACTAGCGTTGTATTCAATGGCATCAAGAATGCTTGGCTAAAAACTTCATCAAATGATCGACGCACAAATCAGGGTAGCCGTCACAAATATTATGTGCAGCGGTGTCCACACGCACTATCTCTGAACCTTTGATGCGCTGATGCATATCGTCGTAAGCATTCGCGTGACCAATCGACTCTCTTCCGGCAGAGACAATCAAGGTTGGACATTTGATGCCAACAAGCTCTTCCATAAAGTCGTGGGTACACATATGCAACACGAACCGTGCAATGAACGCTGGGTCGTTTGACCCGGCTTGCTCGATAAACCAGGCGACCAATTGTGGGTCCGCGTTTTCATCGAAGCGCTCGTAAATTGTATCCGCGAGGAATTTCTTCAAGCCAATTTGTTGAATTTTTGGAATCCATGTCGGCGCATGACTATTTTTTAACCCAGGCGTTGCACCAAAAAGAGCGAGCGTTTTGACGCGTGCAGCGTGTTGTAGCGCAAACTGTTGCGCGACATATCCCCCTGCTGAGTTACCGACGATGTGTGCGCTTGGGCAGCCAATTAAATCCATGAGCTCCGCCACATCAGACACGAGATGATTAAGCGAAAAATCATCCGTCGCCGCAGGTGCCGCCGAGGCACCATGCCCCCTGAGATCAAGGCGTACAACTCGGTACGCCGCACTCAGGCGTGGCATCCAGCTAAACCATCGTCTTGAATTTCCCATGGCCGCGTGAAGTAAGACGACCGTCTCAGGCTTCGTCCAGGGGCGCGTGAAGTCGTCGATGTAGTACTCAAGCTCTAGCCCATCTTTTGTTTTCAAGCGCATTTCATCATTCCAAAACGTGTTCAATTAATGTTGATATTTGCAGCAGAAATAATTTTCTTCCACTTCGCAATTTCGTCACCGATCAACTTCCTCGCCTGTACGGGGCTGCCACCAGCAACCGTATACCCTAGGTCGTCCACACGCTTCTGTATTGCAGGGTCTTTCATTGCTTGATTGAACGCCTCGTTTATTTTTTTAATCACGTCGGCTGGCATTCCTGCCGGTCCAAGAACAGTCCACTGCGAACTGCTATCCACACCTGCGAGGCCGGCCTGATCAAACGTTGGCACATTG
>CANFEI010000211.1 GCA_947445495.1 Alcaligenaceae bacterium | reverse complement strand
CTGTGGGGCCTTACTTTGCTAAGGGCGTCGCCCCGGTATCGATTTGGTTGTCCGAAGACTTCACCCGCGCCGCTGTCGGTGGTACGGGTGCGGCCAAGTGTGGCGGCAACTATGCGGCCTCATTGTTGCCTCAACAAGAAGCCTATAAAAATGGCTGTTCGCAGGTCCTGTTCCTTGATCCGCAAGAGGGGAAATACCTTGAGGAACTCGGTGGGATGAATGTGTTTCTGGTCAAGAAAGATGGCACGTTAGTAACCCCTGAGCTATCGGGTAGTATTCTTGAAGGCGTCACCCGCCTGAGTATTTTGCAGCTAGCCAGGGATCGTGGCCTCAAGGTCGAAGAGCGCAAAATCTCGATTGATGAATGGCGTAACGGAGTCGCCTCGGGCGATATCGTCGAGGCGTTTGCCTGCGGTACAGCGGCCGTTGTGGCGCCGATCTCGGCGCTTAAGGGGCGTGGCTTTGTGGCAGGTGATGAGAACGCTCCTGCAGGCAAACTGACTATGTCGCTACGTCAAGAACTGACTGATATTCAGTACGGTCGTGCCCCAGACCGTCATGGCTGGTTGACTCGCTTAGTTTGATCGGTTTGTTCAAGCATCAACCGGTATTCCGCCACAGAGAGGCATGGGTATCGGTTGAGTAGATCCATGAGTAGCTTGTCCGCCCGAACCACCCGAGACGCGGGTAGACCTTCCATAATCTCGCTGTAGGTTTTAAAGCGCCCCTCACGGTGCCAGTCCTCGAGGGCGTGCGCATGGACCTCAATGTTTTGCGCCTTGCGTTGAGCGCGACGCAGACGCTGTAGATTGGCCTCTTGTGCGCCATAGTTGCTTTGTGTGCTGCCCGACCCTCGTAACACCCTGATGCGAGCCGCCGTTCGAATCTTTAAGTAGTCGGCTTGATTGACTAAGCCGATGTGTTCCAGTTTGTTGATGCAATCGAGTAGCGCATCGGGTGCCGCACTGGCGGATTTTGCTGCCTGAGCTAAGGCTCGAGGAATGCGCTGTCCGCGCTCGGCAAGTAGCTCGGCATAGCGTTTGGCAGTGAACTGAACTTGGCCTAATGGAATTGAGCGACGTAGTGGCATAGCTGCTTTAAATAGCAAAATAAGTAGTACATCATGTTTTGATTAAACTAGTACTTCAATTATTCATATAAATAGTACATCAGGATTTTAATGCGCACCGAAACAATAAAGAATATTTTTGTGGTTTTGTTGGGGGCACTGCCTTTTATCTGGCCGGCCCTCTGGAATGGCTATCCCCTCGTTTATAGCGATACCAATGTCTTTATTTATCAACCTACACCTGAGTTCTTCAATTGGGACAAGCCTATTATCTACGGCCCCTGGATGCTCTTGGTGCATGGTTGGCAGTCGTTGTGGGGCGTTGCTGCGGCTCAAGCAATTCTTGTGTCTCAGCTTCTGTGGTTGACCTTGGCTGTGTTTGGCCCGCCCAGCAAGAGCAGGTTTTTATTACTGTGCCTGGTTCTTGCTGTTTGTACCGGGGCGTCGTGGTTCGTTTCTCTTTTGATGCCCGACATTTTCTCAGCGCTCGTGGTTTTGAGCATCTTTGTCTTGGGCTTTAGCCCACGCCTATCGCGCTCGCTAGCCGTTTGGATTTATTTGGTGGGGGCATTAGCTATCGCTGTGCACTTATCGCATCTGGTGATTGCGGCCGCGTGCGTGGCGGTTGTTCTTTTACTGCGGTTCTCTCGTGTGGGCGTTGTCATGCTGCCCTTGGTACTTGCGCTTGGCCTCTTGGTATCTACGAACTATTACGCCTTTAATAAGCTCGCAGTGTCGCCATTCGGGTCTGTATTTATGTTGGCGCGCTTCGCTGCAGATGGGCACATAAACACGACGCTAGACGCGCGCTGCCCCAGCGCCAGCTGGCATTTGTGCACATGGAAAGATCGCTTACCCTCTGATAGCGATGCATTCCTGTGGGATAGCCAAGGGCCGGTATGGTCGCATCCCGGCGGTCCAGTTGGTTTAGCGCCTGAGGCATCCACCTTAGTGATGCTCGCCGCACGAGAGAATCCTCTAGGCGTGCTCGCTTCAATGATCAACAATACAAGTCGGCAACTTGCCATGGTCAAGCTTGGTGACACATTACACGCAGACTCGTTGGATGTGACCGTTCTTCAAAGTATCGAGACACATTTCTCGGACGCTGAGCTCGCACGCTTTAAAGCCTCTAAGCAGTGGCGAGATAGTTTACAGGGTCGTGTGCAGTGGTTGAATCACCTGATCGCAGTCGTATTCTGGTTAAGTTTCGTGCTGGGACTGTACTGCCTATGGCGAGCGATTTTGCTGCGCGACATGCGCGCGTTTGCCTTGCTCTTGTTGGTGTGTGCAGGTCTATTCGCCAACGCGTTTGCGACGGGTGCGTTATCAAAACCACACTACCGTTATCAAACGCGCATCGCTTGGTTGCTTGTGATTCCGCCGCTTATCCTGCTGCGGCGCAAAGAGACCCATGCGTTCTCATAGAGCGTCGCAGTGAGTGCTGATTACTCGCTGTCGCGTTTATTCTGACTTGATCTTGCCAGCTTTAATCACTGCAGCCCATTTAGCGATTTCTTTGTCCACAAACATTGCGAGCGCTTCAGGGGTGCTACCTTCGACCTCGATCCCTACTTTCAGAAGCTTGTCTTTCAGTTCTGGGTCAAGCAGCACTGCATTGATATCCGCATTGAGCTTTTTAATGATTGCAGTGGGGGTGCCCGTCGGTGCAAAAAAACCATACACAGCAACCGATTCAAACCCTGGATAGCCTGATTCTGCAATGGTCGGCAAGTCCGGTACCAGCGAAGAGCGCGTTGCGGTGGTAATCGCAAGCGCACGCACCTTACCGTCTTTTAGCATTGGTATGTAGGGTGGCAGCGTGTCGAGTGCCATCGTGACGCGACCTGAAATCAGGTCGGGCATCAACAGAGAAGTACCTTTGTATGGAACGTGCAGCACATCAATGCCCGCAGCGATCTTAAACATCTCGCACGTCAAATGGATGAGTCCGCCTGTGCCCGAGGACCCACACGTTAATTTGCCTGGGTTGGCTTTCGCGTACGCCACCAACTCTTTCAGATTCTTTGCTGGAACATCATTACCGATCACCACGATGTTGCTCAAGGACCCCGCACTTGAAATCGGCATGAGGTCTTTTTTGAAGTTGTAGCCTGGATCTTTGTGATACGTCACAGAGATTGAGTGCGATCCAATAGACCCCATCAGAATGGTGTAACCATCTGGGGCCGCCTTGGCCACCGTTGCTGCACCAATATTCGCGCCTGCACCGGGCCTGTTCTCAATGATCACGGATTGACCAATACGCATCGCGAGCTTTTCAGTGATGGCGCGTGTCAGGATGTCGGTTGCGCCACCCGCAGGGAAGGGCACCACAACTTTAATTGGCTTGTTGGGGTAGGCGTCTTGGGCCTGCGCTGGGTTGAACGCCGAGCAAGCAAGCGTGAGGCTAAGACCTAGCAATGCAAAAAGTCCACGTGGATGAGTCATGTCAGTTCCTTCAAAGATAATGACTCAGGTGACAAGCAAATATCATGCCTGAGCCTCAATCGTTTGAGAATCGGTGTGAGGGCGATGGG
>CANFEI010000210.1 GCA_947445495.1 Alcaligenaceae bacterium | reverse complement strand
TGATCTTGAGCCCGAACTCCCGTGCAAGCCTTAGCCCAAAGTCTGTGGCACCCAATTGAGGGATCGCCAGGCCACCGGTGGCGATCACCAGGCTGTGGCATTTGACGATGCCTTGATCAGTCTGCAATACGAACTCTTGGGTGTGCGGGCTGTCGAGTCGTTTGACCTCGCTCACCGCGCACGGCATCATCCACTGCACACCGGCGTCGACACATTCTTTGCGCAACATCTCAATGATCTGTTCGCTGTTGTGATCACAAAACAGTTGGCCTTTGTGCTTCTCGTGCCAAGCGATGCCATGGCGATCCACCAAGTCGATGAAGTCTTGGGGGGTGAAACCCGCCAGCGCAGATTTACAAAAGTGAGGGTTAGCGGAGATGAAGTGCTCGGCCTTCACCACCCGATTCGTGAAGTTACACCGACCGCCGCCAGAGATACGAATTTTTTCTGCGAGTTTTTCGGCGTGATCAAGCAATACAACACGCTTGCCGCGTTGGCCCGCAACGGCCGCGCACATCATGCCCGCGGCACCTGCACCGATCACCGCTACATCAAATACCGGCACGCTGCGAACCTAAAGGCGTTGTGTACAGAGGCACTATTTTTCAATCAAGCAATCAACGTAGAAACGCTGCGCACCTTCAGCGTCCGTCTCTTCACCCAGTCCGTGGATGTAGGTCTCAAAGCCAGGAAATTTTTGATTGAATGACCGCGCAAACTGCAAATACTGCACAATCGTTTTGTTGAAGCGCTCACCCGGTATCAGCAACGGAATGCCCGGCGGATAGGGAGTCAAGAGCACACCCGTTACGCGGCCTTCGAGCTGATCAATCGACACGCGCTCAACCTCACGGTGTGCCATCCTGGCAAAAGCATCGGAAGGCTTAAGCGCTGGGATCATGTCGCTCAGATACATTTCTGTCGTTAAACGCGCCACGTCATGTTTTTTGTATTCGGCATGAATCAATTGACACAAATCGCGCAAGCCCATGCGCTCATATTGGCGATGTTCTTTACAGAAGTCTGGCAAGATACGCCACATTGGCTGGTTGCGATCGTAGTCATCCTTAAACTGTTGCAATGCAGTCAAGAGCGTATTCCAACGCCCTTTGGTGATGCCGATCGTAAACATAATGAAGAACGAGTACAGACCGGTTTTCTCAACCACCACGCCATGCTCGGTCAGGAATCGCGATACCAAGGCCGCCGGTACACCCGTCTCACCGAAGGTCCCATCCATGTTCAACCCAGGCGTGACCAACGTCGTCTTGATCGGGTCCAGCATATTGAAGCCTTCCGCTAGATCACCAAAGCCATGCCAATGATCGTTGGACTGTAGTATCCAGTCTGATTGCTCGCCGACGCCGAGCGCAGCAAGGTAATCAGGACCCCAGACGGTAAACCACCAATCATCGTCCCCAAACTCAAGGTCCACCTTGCGCATTGCACGTCGAAAATCAAGCGCCTCGCGAATACTTTCCTCAACCAAGGCCGTACCGCCTGGCGCTTCCATCATCGCAGCGGCCACATCGCAAGACGCGATGATCGCGTACTGCGGTGAGGTCGACGTATGCATCAAATAGGCTTCATTAAAAATATTGCGATCCAGTTTTCGGGTCTCAGATTCCTGCACAATAATTTGTGACGCCTGCGAAATACCGGCTAGCAGTTTGTGCGTAGAGTGCGTGGCAAAAACCATCGCCTTGGGGCTGCGTGGGCGGTTTGGACCAATCGCATGCATGTCTTGATAAAACCGATGGAAGGCCGCGTGCGGCAACCAAGCCTCGTCAAAGTGTAGGGCGTCGATCATATTGCCAAGCTTGGCCTTGATCATTTCGACGTTATAGATCACACCGTCATACGTACTTTGCGTCAAAGTGAGAATGCGTGGCTTTTTGTCCTTAACTTTCCGTGCAAACGGATTAGCGTCAATTTTTTTCTGAATACTCTCTGGCTCAAATTCTGCCAAAGGAATCGGGCCGATAATTCCCATGTGATTGCGTGTGGGCCGCAAAAACACTGGGATTGCACCCGTCATCGTGATGGCATGCAAAATGGACTTGTGACAGTTGCGATCCACCACAACGATATCATCGGCCGCAACGTTCGCGTGCCACACCACCTTGTTAGAGGTGGAGGTACCGTTCGTCACAAAATAGCAATGATCCGCATGAAAGATTCGCGCCGCATTGAGTTCGGACTCTGCGATCGGGCCGGTGTGGTCTAGCAATTGACCCAGCTCGTCGACGGCGTTACACACATCAGCGCGCAACATATTTTCGCCGAAGAACTGATGAAACATTTGCCCTACTGGGCTTTTTAAGAAAGCAACGCCACCTGAATGTCCTGGACAGTGCCAAGAGTACGAGCCATCCTGCGCGTATTTAACGAGCTCACGGAAAAAGGGCGGCGCCAAACTATCGACATAGCTACGTGCCTCTCGAATGATGTGTCGCGCCACAAACTCGGGCGTGTCCTCAAACATGTGAATGAAGCCGTGCAACTCACGCAAAATATCGTTGGGGATGTGCTCAGAGGTGCGTGTTTCGCCATAAAGATAAATCGGAATATCAGCGTTACGGAATCGCAACTCCCCGATGAACTTACGCAAATTCTTAATTGCTCCTGCGACATCCTCAGGCGAATCGACATCGAACTCTTCGTCGTCAATCGACAGAATAAAGGCGCTAGCTCGGCTCTGCTGCTGAGCGAACGAACTCAAATCGCCATAGCTTGTGACACCAATTGCCTCCATTCCTTCGGCTTCGATCGCCGACGCTAATGCGCGCACCCCCAGCCCCGAAGCATTTTCAGACCGGTAGTCTTCATCGATAATGAAAATTGGAAAGCGAAATTTCATGCGAACAGCTCCGCAAGTGAGCTAAGGGTGAAAAGAATCGAGTGCTAGACCCGCCAATCGAACTGGAAGTATCCCGCTATGCATTAAGTGCGTGGCAACGTGACGCCGCGCTGGCCCTGATACTTGCCGCCGCGATCCTTGTAAGACGTCGAACACACCTCATCGCTTTCAAAGAAAAGCATTTGCGCGCAACCTTCGCCAGCATAAATCTTAGCGGGGAGTGGCGTTGTGTTCGAAAACTCGAGCGTGACATGCCCCTCCCACTCAGGCTCGAGCGGCGTAACGTTCACGATAATTCCACAGCGCGCGTAAGTGCTCTTACCAAGACAAATGGTCAATACACTGCGAGGGATCCGGAAATACTCAACGGTACGCGCCAAGGCAAATGAGTTCGGCGGAATGATACAGATATCGCCTTTGAAATCCACAAATGACTTTTCGTCGAAGTTCTTTGGATCAACGATCGTCGAATTGATATTTGTAAAAATTTTGAATTCGTCGGCACACCGGACGTCGTAACCGTAGCTACTGGTGCCATAGCTGACGATGCGG
This sequence comes from Alcaligenaceae bacterium, assembly GCA_947445495.1. The sequence goes on along the minus strand of CANFEI010000210.1, from coordinate 201 downwards.
CCTGACTCGTTCGAGCGAACCTGACCAGGCTCAAAGGGCTCGATCATGCCCTCTGACTGCGCCACGCGGCGGATCCAGTTGTCGCTTTTTATACTCATGACCGAACGCCTCAAAATTGAAAGTCGAGAGCGCGGATTTTACCCCCGTCCTGTTACGGATAGTGAGGGTGAGCCCCAAACGGCTAACAATTAGGTTCGCTTG
>CANFEI010000209.1 GCA_947445495.1 Alcaligenaceae bacterium | reverse complement strand
GTTGTTAACAAGATAGTCACAGAGTTATCCATATAGTTATAAACAGCCAAACCATTTACATTGCGAGGTTTCACGTGAAACATTGCGGTGAAAAGAAGGTGAGCGCCTCAAGTTGTCCACAAGGGTGTGGCCCCAAATCGGCCGAGATGTCGTGTGAATGAGGGGCGTCAGATGATTTCGCGCTTCTTTCTGTTTTCGGCAGACGAAGATACCCACAATGTTATACACAGGCCCGCTGAGAGAGTCTTTTGTTTCACGTGAAACATCGTTATGGCGAACCGCTCGGTCTATAATCTGTACCCCAAGTAAGTCCTTTTGCCCAGAATAAATGAATTATCCATCCGTATTCGATGTCATCGTCGTTGGTGGCGGTCACGCTGGAAGTGAGGCTGCGCTTGCTGCGGCGCGAAGTGGTGCAAAGACGCTCTTGCTCACGCACAATATAGAAACGCTTGGGCAAATGTCTTGTAATCCGTCTATTGGTGGGATTGGCAAAGGACACCTCGTTAAAGAGGTTGATGCGCTGGGTGGTGCCATGGCGATTGCAACGGATGAGGCTGGAATACAGTTTCGAACACTAAATGGCTCTAAAGGGCCGGCTGTTCGTGCAACGCGTGCTCAAGCAGATCGTGTTCTTTATCGGAAAGCAATTCGCGGACGGTTAGAAAACCAACCTAATCTTTGGCTTTTTCAGCAGGCAGTTGATGATCTGTTGTTAGAGGGTGAACGAGTCTGCGGCGCAGTGACACAAACCGGCCTAATCTTCAGAGCCCGCAGCGTGGTGTTAACTGCAGGAACGTTTCTTAATGGACTGGTTCATGTCGGTCTAAACAACTATTCGGCAGGCCGCGCGGGGGATCCATCTGCGTCAACGTTGGGTCGCAGACTTAAAGAAATGCGTTTACCTCAGGGACGACTTAAAACAGGAACCCCACCAAGGATAGATGGCCGAAGCATTAACTTCGCTATTTTGGAAGAACAGCCCGGCGACATGGACCCAACGCCTGTATTTTCATATTTGGGCTCAGCCGCCATGCATCCCAGACAAGTCTCCTGTTGGGTGACTCATACCAATGAGCGCACACATGAGATTATTCGCAGCGGCCTAGACAGATCGCCGATGTACAGCGGCGTCATTGAGGGTGTTGGTCCCCGGTACTGCCCCTCGATTGAAGATAAGGTCCACCGGTTCGCAGATAAAAATGCGCATCAAGTGTTCCTTGAGCCAGAGGGCTTAGACACCCATGAAATTTATCCTAACGGCGTTTCAACAAGTTTGCCCTTTGATGTCCAGTTAGAGTTAATTCGTTCTTTGCGCGGCTTGGAGCAAGCACACATTGTCCGACCAGGATATGCCATTGAATATGATTACTTTGATCCGCGCGAACTAAAACAAAGTTTAGAAACGAAGTTGATTTCAGGCTTGTTTTTTGCTGGACAAATCAATGGCACAACGGGTTACGAAGAGGCTGCGGCGCAAGGCTTGTTGGCGGGTATTAACGCGGCACGATTTGCGCGCGAGGACACACCCTTTGTATTGCGCCGAGATCAAGCCTACATGGGTGTCCTGATGGATGACCTGGTCACGAAAGGCGTGACAGAGCCGTATCGAATGTTTACCTCCCGTGCCGAATATCGTCTAAGTTTGCGTGAAGACAATGCAGACTGGCGCTTAACGGAATTGGGGCGTAATTTCGGCTTGGTGGACGATATTCGTTGGGATGCTTTTAGTCGCAAACGCGATGCAGTCGAAAAAGAGGTTCAGCGCTTACGCTCAACGTGGGTCAATCCTCGAATGATGCCACCCGAGAGTGCACGCGCTGTCTTGGGCAAAGAAATTGAGCGCGAGTACTTGCTATCGGACTTAATCAAGCGCCCCAACGTTTCTTATCTTTCCTTGATGAAAATGGTCTATCACGAGGATGTGAATTTGCCAAAAGGCGTGCCCTCTGGAGAGGTTGCAGAACAGGTTGAGATCCAGATCAAATACGAAGGATATATCGCGCGCCAGCAAGAAGAGATTGATCGACAGCAGACCCACGAAGACCAACAAATTCCGAGCATCTTTGATTTTGAAGGCATCACCAGCCTATCTTTTGAAGTTCGCCAAAAGCTGAAAACGCATCGCCCACAAACCGTCGGACAGGCCTCGCGGATCTCTGGCGTCACACCAGCAGCAATATCCTTATTGCTGATCCACTTAAAGCGCCACCACTCCAGTATGGTTGCAGCAACGAAGTGACGCAGGCGCTATTGAACCCAACCGCTCACGCGCAGCGCCTTTTACGGGCGTGTGACACGCTGCGTCTTGATGCGTCCGAACAGCAAATAGGCCAACTGCAACAGTATATAGAACAGTTACAGCACTGGAACCGCAGCTATAACCTGACAGCCATCCGCGACCCCGACCAAATGCTCACGCAGCACATACTTGACTGCTTGGCCGTGGTCGGTCCTGTCAAGCAGGCATTAGCGCTGCGTCAGCGCCTAGACCCAACTATTCTAGATGTCGGCTCAGGGGCAGGATTGCCTGGCGTGGTGTTAGCGATCATGCTGCCGGCGGTACAGGTGACGTGTGTGGATGCAGTCGAAAAGAAAATGACCTTCGTGCGTCAAATGCGCGGAGTGCTTGGGCTGTCAAACTTAAGCGCTACACACGCTCGCGTCGAGACGCAGTCCTCCCAATATGATGTTGTGATCTCTCGCGCATTCGCCGCGCTATCAGATTTCGCACAAACTTCTGGTGAAAGGGTCTTGCCAACGGGAAACCTTATTGCAATGAAGGCACGCCCAACAGACGACGAATTTGCCGAGCTTGCATCCAAGACCGTCTGGTCTGTCGACAGAGTTGAACCTATACATGTTCCAGAGCTACAAGCCCAGCGCTGCTTGGTTTGGTTGCACCGGATGGGAAAGCCATGACAAATAACATTAGTACAACCGCGCGAATCTTTTGTATTGCCAATCAAAAAGGCGGTGTGGGCAAAACGACAACGGCCATCAACTTAGCGGCTGGACTTGCAAAACTAAAGCAGCGCGTCTTGTTGATTGATTTGGACCCGCAGGGTAACGCGACGATGGGTAGTGGCATAGACAAAAGCACCCTTGCACACAATTTATACGATGTGCTGATTGGAGAAGCGTCAATTGCCGAGGCGCGCGTGCCCTCAACCAGTGGTGGATACGATGTATTGCCGGCAAACCGTGAACTGTCTGGCGCGGAAATCGACCTAGTTGGCATGGACGAACGAGAGCTTCAACTAAAACAGGCCCTCCAAAGTGTTGCAAGTGAATATGAGTTCGTCCTCATTGATTGCCCTCCTACGCTGTCCCTCTTAACACTTAACGGCTTAGCGGCAGCGCATGGCGTGATCATTCCTATGCAGTGTGAATACTTTGCACTGGAGGGGTTGTCCGATCTCGTCAACACAATTAAACGTGTTCACCGCAATATCAATCCAGAACTCAGTTTGATTGGATTACTTCGCGTCATGTATGACCCGAGAGTTACCTTGCAACAACAGGTTTCCGCTCAGCTTGAAGCCCACTTCGGTGACAAAGTATTTAAAACGGTCGTACCTCGAAACGTACGATTAGCCGAAGCACCTAGCCATGG
>CANFEI010000208.1 GCA_947445495.1 Alcaligenaceae bacterium | reverse complement strand
CGATTTGGTGGCGGGGCGCCTTGACATGATCATCACCACAATCGCATCCATCAAGGGTAACGCTGCAGATAGTCTGCCAAAGCTTGCTTTCACAGGAGCAAAACGTGAACCGGACTATCCAAACATTCCAACGGTGACGGAGGCGACCGGTACTGCGTTTGATGTAGACGTGTGGTGGGGACTATTTGCGCCCGCTGGTATTCCACCTGCTATCTTACAAAAGATGAATGCTGAGGTGAATAAGATCGTCAAGGCTCCAGAGTTTGCAGAATTTCTAAAGACGGTTGGTGCCTCTCCAGCGACAGGTACGCCAGAGTCCTTTCAGCAGCTGATGGTGAAAGACTTGGCGCGTTGGCGTGCGATTGCGAAACGTGCGGGTGTGCAATAGTTAGGCTTTGTGGTTGAACGGTTGTCGATTGAATAATGCTAGGGGACACCAAATGAATGATCGTGCGCGTCAGGCCGATATCGATGCGATACAAGCAGCGTTGCACCAAACCAGTGAACTCTTGCATGGGATTGTTTCTCGCTCTGACATCAAGCAGATTTCTGCAGAAGTCTTGCGACTGAATGAGGCGGTGCGGCGCGGTGCCGCAGGCCGCATTCAAAGCGGGGATCATCCGCAAGACTTTGCCATGATGCTCTTGGCTGAGGCAGATGCTACGAATCGGATGACTTAAATATGTCGCAACTAACGTTAAATCAGCCGTCAGACATTCTAGAGGCTTCAATCACTGATGTTGGCGCGCGCTTAAGACGCAAAGAGTTCAGTTCCGAAGAGCTCACGCGACGCGCACTGGACCGTGCCGTACAGACGCAACCTACACTCAATGCGTTCATTGATATCTGGGCAGACAGTGCGATTGCGCAGGCAAAACAGCTCGACCTTGAGGCTGCCTCTGGGAAATGGCGCGGGCCGCTACACGGTATTCCTCTCGCACATAAAGACTGCTTTGAGCGCCAGGGCCTGCCGATGACGGTCGGCTCAAAGGTCACGGGTACGGATCTTGGTCGAACGACTGCCTCTGCCTTGCAACGGCTCAACCAAGCCGGCGCAGTGGATTTAGGTCCGTTGAATATGAATGAAATGGTGGCGGGACCGACTGGGCAGAATCCGCATTTTGGCAATTGTTGTAACAGTTGGGATCCCGCACGTATTTCTGGCGGATCGTCGAGTGGTTCAGGGGCGGCAGTGGGCGCTGGCATTATTTATGGCGCACTGGCCTCTGATACGGGTGGCTCCACGCGCTTGCCTGCGTCGATGAATGGCTTGTTTGGAATGAAGGGAACGTATGGGCGTGTATCTCGCGCCGGTTGCTTCCCCAGAGCGTTCTCGCTTGACTGTGTCGGGCCCATCGCGCGCTCCGCCCAGGACTGCGCGATCTTGCTACAGGTTTTAGCAGGTTGGGACGCTCGAGATGCCTCTAGCATTGATGCGCCCGTGCCTAACTATATGTCTCTCATCGAAAGCGCAGGGCAAGCAAGCCGTTGGGGCGTGTTGGAGGGTGTTGCTCCCTACCATCCAGACATTGCGCGGGCATTTGAATCCTTTGTTGAGGTGGCTCAACAAAGATTCGGACATGTGGCGCGTGTTCAGTCTAATGAGATTGCGACGTGTTATGCCATGGCGGATATTTTCTCTAAGGTTGAGGCTGCGACTTTGCACGGACACTGGATGAGAGAGCGACGCGATCTCTATTCCCAAGCTGTGTTTTCTCGAACAGAGCCTGGTCTGCACGTGCCCGCTGTACGTTATCTAGAAGCGCTTCAGATGCGTGCAAAGATACTGCATGAATTTCTACATGGCACGATGCGCGATTTAGATATTCTGGTGTGCCCAACTATGCCCATCCCGGTTCCCACACAAGAGGATGCTGATGTTGAGACGCCTGGCCGGGTGTTCGGCGTGGTGACTGCGCTGACGCCACTCGTTCGACCGTTTAATTACCTGGGGTTGCCGTCGCTCACCATGCCCATCGGCGTTGATAGTGCTGGCATGCCAATTGGTGCTCAGTTGGTCGGTCGACCTTTTGCAGAGGCGCGATTACTGTCGGTAGCCCATCAGTTAACTACAGATATTGGGTGGGATCGTTTGGCAAATATGCAAAGAGCGCAGGCATTAAAGGTAAAAAAATAATGAGTATGCTTTGGGAAAAGTTTTTAACAGAAGAGGACAGAGCGGTACTGGCTCGCGGTAAATTTGGCCGCCGAATGGGGTTCGGACAACAACCCGCTGTCTTGGTGATCGATGCGCAGCGCTACATGGTCGGTACAGTCGACGATGAGAAAAGCTGGCCTTCAAGCTGTGGTGAGGTGGGCCGCGAATCGATGCGTCATATCGCGCAGATTGTTCAGACTGCCCAGCAAGTAGAGGTGCCGTGTATTTTTACGCGCTTTGAAATCGAACCCTCGGGCACTGATATGGGAGTCTACCGCCGCAAGAGGGACTTACTGGAATCAGATAAATGGTGTTTGGCAGGTACGTTGGGTGCGGAGCTTTCACCGATGCTCGCTCCCAGTGAGCGAGACCTTGTCTTCGTAAAAAAGAAGCCGAGTGGCTTTCATGGAACACCACTTTTAGGTTATCTCATTGATCGTGGCATTGATACGGTCATCGTGGTGGGTGGCGCGACCAGTAATTGTGTCCGAGCAACTGTGTTTGATTGTGCGTCGTTTAACTATCGCGCCATCGTGCCGCAAGAGGCTGTGTTTGACCGCATTCCAATTTCACATGCGATTTCCCTTTTTGATATGGATCGTCAGTTCGCGGATGTGTTGCCGACCACGGAGGTCATCGACTATTTGTCAGCGTGCCGTGGCGGGCGATTCGACGCAAGTGTTGCGCTGAAATGATTCGAAGTAAGCTTTTTGTACCCGCGTCGCGGCCAGAGCTTTTCACGAAAGCGCTGTCCTCGGCTGCGGATGCGATCTCCTTTGATTTAGAAGATGCGGTCGAGGAAGGACAAAAAGGTTTTGCGCGGCAGGCGCTACTTAATTTCTTTGAGACGAATCAGTCGCAACACACGAAAGCGATTGTCGTTAGAATCAACGCGATTGATACACCGCATTACGCAGCGGATCTTGAAGTAGTCGTCTCATCCGCGGTTCAGATCATTAATTTACCAATGGTTGAGTCGGTGGCTGCTGTGCGTGAACTAAGCGCCCGTATTGGTAAACTTGAAGCGGATCGAAAGATTACGCGTCCCATTGGAATACTGGTCAATATCGAGTCACCCAAGGGGCTGCGTCAAGCGGCAGACTTAGCCTCGGCGGATCCGCGTATCATCGGGTTACAAATCGGCTTTGGAGATTTGTTTGGACCCTATGGGATTGAGTCCGGCGAGCCTTCTGCAACGCAAGTTGTGAGAGTCTTAGTGAAAATGGCTGCGGCTGAAGCGGGCATCGATGCCTATGACGGCGCCTATGTAGATATTGCAAATCCCGACGGGTTCACGCTTGATGCTCAAGCAGCCTATCGTTTAGGATTTACAGGCAAGAGTTGCATTCATCCTTCTCAAGTAGGATTAGCGAATGCGGTGTTTCGACCCTCGGCGCATCAAATTCAGCAGGCGCTAAGAGTGGTTCAGGCGGCTAAAGAAAATCTTGCGAAGGGCGTTGGTGCTTTCGTCGT
>CANFEI010000207.1 GCA_947445495.1 Alcaligenaceae bacterium | reverse complement strand
TCAAATCGATTCAACTTTTTTTGATGGTTGGCGATTATTGAGGGATCGAGTCCTTGGTATCAAACCCGAGGACGGGACCCATCCCCCTCAATGCGTGCGTTTCACTTCGATCGTATGGAAAATCTGTTGATTTGTGGCTTGTGCCGATTCTGTAGCCTCTCCGCAGGACGTTTTATCCCACGTAGCGTTTTGAGTTGGCGTCCGTCCTAAAGATCAGTGGAAATTCTTTTGACGTTTCAGCTTTTGCTGAAGCTGCTGCTTCACTAATCGCAAGCTTCACGACATGGTGGTTGGGGGACTTGGCGCAAACTGGATCTGTTGCGGCAGGATCGCCTGTCAATAGAAATGCTTGGCAGCGACAGCCGCCGAAGTCTTTTTCTTTCTCTGAACACGAACGACAGGGCTCTTGCATCCAGCTGTCACCCCGAAAGAAATTAAAGGCTTGACTCTCAAACCAGATTTCCCGGATGGAGTGCTCTTTCACATTTGGAATCTGGAGGCCTGGCAACTCTCTAGCGTTGTGACAAGGTAAGGCCGCCCCATCCGGTGCAATATCTAAAAAGATCGAGCCCCAGCCATTCATGCAGGCTTTCGGACGTTCTTCAAAGTAATCAGGGACGACAAAGAGTAGCTTGCACTGTTTACCTATTTTTTCGCGATAGGCATTCACCGTGGCTTCAGCCGCGACAAGTTGTTCGCGGGTGGGTAAAAGCTGCTGACGATTCTTCATCGCCCAGCCGTAATACTGTGTGTTGGCTAGTTCGAGATACTCTGCGGATAGATCAAGCGCCATATCGATAATCTTATCGATGTGCGGAATATTATGACGATGCAATACGACATTCATCACCATAGGATAGTCATACTTTTTAATTAAAGCGGCAACTTTTTTCTTGAGCTCGAAGGTTTTCGTGCTGCTCAGAAAGTCGTTCATCTCTTGTGTGGAGTCTTGAAAGGAAAGCTGAATGTGATCGAGTCCTGCTTGCTTAAGTGAGGCGATCCTTTTCTCGTTTAATCCAACGCCAGAAGTAATGAGATTGGTATAGAAACCAAGCCGTCGTGCTTCCGCGACTAAGATATCGAGGTCATCGCGAAGCAATGGTTCACCACCCGAAAATCCTATTTGTGCGGCGCCGAGTGCACGCGCTTCACGCATGACACGAATCCATGCGTCTGTATCAAGCTCATTTTTAATGCTGTCGTAGTTGACTGGGTTGTAGCAAAACACGCAGTGCAAGGGGCAGCGATATGTCAGCTCGGCGAGCAACCAAAAGGGCGGATTGATAGTAGGCTGAGTCATCGGCTGAGGGTGATCCTATTGGATCCAGTCTTTTTCAAAGGCTGCGCGTAACATCCCTTCGATAGGGTCGCGCAAATCAGTCTCACTAAAAGCCTGTTCGAGCTCGGCGATAATTTGATTAATCGTATGCTCCCCGTCGCAGCGTTTCAGGATCTCGGCTGCGCTCAGATTGAGTTGGACCATGCCTTCAGGATAAAGCAGCACATAAGCTTGTTGTGCCTCTTCCCACTGCAAGCGAAAAAGTTTGTTGAGTCGGGGGCGCTCGGGAAGCGGAGCGGGCGTGGAGTCTCTCATACAGGATAGGCTCTTTCAATGCCATCAAGCATGGACCACAAAATATCAAGCTTGAATTGCAGGATGTCGAGTGCCCGTTCTTGTTGCGTGCGTGTTGTAAAGTGGTTGAGTGTGACCTCAAGACCATGATCGACATCACGTTGGGCTAAAGGAATACGCGAGCGGAAATAATGCAAACCTGCCGACTCGATCCATGGGTAGTGTGTGGGCCAAGTTGCTAGACGATCTTTATGAATTTGAGGCGCGAACATTTCTGTCAAAGAGGAACAGATTGCCTCTTGCCAGGGCTGCTGGCGTGCAAAGTTGACATAGGCGTCACAGGCAAATTTCACGGAGGGCTCGACTTCTTTAAGAGACCAAAGCGTCTCACGATCTAAGCCGACCGCCAGTCCTAGCCGAGTCCACGCTTCGAGGCCTCCGCATTCTGTGTCGGTCTTGTAGTCACCAAAGCCGTCATGATCCAAAATTCTGGAAATCCACCTGCGGCGCGTTTCACGATCTTGACAGTTAGACATGACCGCAGCGTCTTTGATGGGGATGATCCACTGATAGTAAAAACGATTTAACACCCAACCGCGAATCTGTTCTTTAGAACATTCGCCAGCATTCATTTTTACGTTAAAGGGGTGATGGATATGATAGCTCTGACCTTTTGCGCGGAGTTGGGCTTCGAACTCTTCACGCGTCCAGGCTGGTTTTAATACGGTCATGGTCAGATCTCTAGGTACATGCCATCGTAAGCGACCTCAATGCCGAGCGCTTTCAGTTGCAGCGCTTGCGGTGAGTCCTCGCGAAGGATGGGATTAGTATTGTTAATGTGAATCAGAACGCGTCGTTTAGCCGAATAAGACGCCAACGCTTCAATCATTCCACCCGGTCCAGATTGGGCCAGATGCCCCATATCGATCGCGCGCTTAGATGACAGACCCATGCCGATCATTTCATCATCGGTCCAAAACGTACCATCGACTAGTAGCACATCGGCTTGCCGCATGGCTTGCTCGACTTGCGGCTCAATCACACCAAGCCCCGGTGCATAAAACGCTTTTTTTCCGCTTGTCATGTCTGTTATGAGCAGCCCGATGTTGTCACCAGGATGAGGGTCATGACGATGGGGCGAATAGGGCGGAGCTTTACTAGAAAGTGTGATCGGCTTGAAAGCAATGCCTGTTAACTCAGGAATACTGAAATTTTCTTGTGCAGGGCTAATCAATCGCTGTTCTACCGTGCAGTAATGAGACAGCGTTTTGACCAGCGGCAAACCTGACGTGAGGTCGTCGAAGACTTGCTGCGTGGCATAAATGGGTAGAGGCGAATTTCTTTCGCGCAGCATCATGAGGCCAGTGACGTGATCGACTTGTGCGTCCATCAATACAACCGCGGCAATACCGCTATCACGCAGTTGTCTTGCTGGTTGCAGGATAGGTGTTTGTTTGATTTGGGTCAGCACATCAGGCGATGCGTTGATCAGTGCCCAGTCGGGCGATCCATTGCCAACGATGATCGAAGACTGGGTGCGCATCTGCGCGTTGATACTGCCTTGGCGTACGCCTGAGCAATTCAGGCAGTTACAGTTCCATTGAGGAAAGCCCCCGCCAGCCGCGGAGCCCAATACGCGTATTTGCATCACAACTCAAAAAAATAAGGGCCGCGACACAAGTCGCGGCCCTTTGAACAACGATTAGCGATTGGCGATGTACATTGTGATTTCAAAACCAAAGCGCAGATCAATTGCTGATGGTGTTTCCCATTTCATAGCGGTCTCCTAAATTGCAGTGGAAGTAAGGTAGCGCAACGCCATTGGTTGGCATTAGTGACAAGTATATAGAATAAATCACATTCATCTAGCAACTTTTTGACTTGTTGACCACATGAAAACTAAGCTATTTGCCGAGACTCAGCCTGGGGCGCAGGGGTGGCTAGCGCTCGGGAATGGACACGAGCTGCACTGGCAAGCTAGTGGTAATCGCCAAGGCATGCCCGTCGTGTGGTTGCACGGTGGTCCGGGAAGTTCGGCAAGTCCCTTGCATCGGCGGTTTTTT
>CANFEI010000206.1 GCA_947445495.1 Alcaligenaceae bacterium | reverse complement strand
TTCGTTACGGAAATCGGCTGTTGGCTCCGCGGCCAAGACGGCAAGATTCCACCGACTAAAACGGTTATCGGTGTCCGACACCGTGTGCCAACCCTGGCTAAAGGCCCGAGGAGCTTTGGGATCCAAAGGCGCTGACGCGACACCGTAGCGCTTAAGCGAAGTTACGTGCTTGGCGTCACCGGGATTAGCGCCTGGAGCAATCTGAAAATAACGGGCCCAGTTTTCTTCGCACGTGAGGTATGTACCCCATGGGGTCATGCCATGTCCGCAATTATTGAGTGTGCCACGCGAGGTTGCACCCGAGGCATCAAAGGCTGTTCGCATCATTTTTTGGATGTCCGTCAGGTGCTCGCGAGCACCTGCGATCCTCATTGGTGTCTCTGGGGTGATGCGTCGGTTCAAGGTAGAGTCGATTTTGTACGAAAATCCTTTGCCAGTCTGCTGCAATTCAACGACCGACACGCCGTGCAAATTAATTTCCTTTAGCACCTCGAGTTCAGGACGTGTTCCCAAATCCCAAAAGCCAAACTGATCAAATTTTTTGCGCGACTGTCCATTTGAAGTCTGTCCTGCGGGATGCAAAAAATGAGAATCTGCCGAGCTCTCGTGATTTACGCATAGGACTGCTTTAGAGGTCGCTGTCGTTGAATAACGTCCAGCACCGTCGATGTAATAAAGTTCCATACCGTCATGATGATCACCAATACGCCGTGACCAGTCGTCTTTCTCTAGTCCGGCATTTGTGTAAGCAGGGACCGTTGGGTCAATCGGATCGCCCGCTGCATGCAACACAGTAAAGCTGTAGCCAGGTGGCAGTATCACTTGATCAAGCACACTTTTTGCGACAGACGGAAAGGCTAAAGAGGATGCAAGCCCCTGGGCAACAGTCTTGGAGGCAACCGCCAGACCAGGCAACGCAGCAAGTGTCGCCAAGCCCAATCCGCCCTTAATAATGTTACGGCGACCACGATTTTGTACCGCTGAGGACAACACTTCCTGAAAACTTGTATTACCGGAAAAATTAACGCTTTGATCATCTGAATCACGTGACATGGCAGCTCCCTTTTTAAAAAAAAAAGATTGCAGCAAAAGCACATGACAAGCCCATGACAAATAAAGCCATAACCTACAGGGATATGAATCACAAATATTTCATTAAACCGTCACTTTTTTGAAACATATTGTTTTCACAATGACGTTCATCAAAGGAGACTGGCCCTATGCTTGAACTCGTACACAGCGCCTCAAGTTTTATCAATCCTCCAAACGCGACAACCACCCGTAGCGGCTTAGTGGTCGGACTGGCTCAAACCGACCAAGAGCTGGATCTTATTCAACGCCTGCGCTATGAAACGTTTAAAAGTGAATTCGGGGCGGCATTCAACTCTAGCGCTCCCGGTGTAGACAGTGATGCCTTTGACAAGTGGTGCGAACACTTAATGGTGCGAGACTTAGATACCGACGAAGTCATTGGGACGTATCGCGTGCTGACTCCCCAAAACGCAAGACGAGCTGGCAGCTACTATTCAGAATCCGAATTCAATCTATCTGGCCTGGGCGATATTCGCATGCAACTTGTCGAGTTTGGACGAGCATGCATACATGAAGCCTACAGACAAGGTGGTGCGCTCATGATGCTGTGGTCCGGTTTAGCCGAAATACTGAAGCGAGGTAATCACCGATACGTATTCGGCTGCGCGAGCGTCAGCCTGCGCGATGACGGGGTCACTGCGGCCAAAGTCTGGCGCGATGTGCGTCACGCCGTCACACAAGCCAACGCCCTGCGTGTGACCCCCCATAATCGTTATCCGGTCGAACAACTCGATAGCGCTTTGCCCGCTAAAGCGCCAGCGCTATTGGCAGGCTACCAAAAACTCGGCGCAAAAATTTGTGGCGAGCCTGCCTGGGACCCAGACTTCAATACCGCCGACTTCCCCATGCTTCTATCTGTCGAGAACATGAATGCACGTTACCGACGCCACTTCGGCTTCGATCGCTAACACCAGTCAGTCTGCTTCATCACAACGAACGCCCATGACCAGAGTCCCCAATTTGTTGATGTAAATCGGGAGTCTGCCTATGATTCACGTGATTCCATCTAATAATGACTGCCATCAATACAGCAACCAACACACCGAACACGATAATGATGTTGTTAATCGGGATCTCCAGCCAAAGCATCAGTGTGTAAAGTGACACCATCAATAATATATTTAACTGCTCATTGAAATTTTGTACGGCGATGGAGTGTCCAGCCGACAGAAGAACATGCCCCCGATGCTGAAGCAAGGCGTTCATTGGCACAACAAAATATCCCGATAACCCTCCAATGACCAGTAATAGCGCGTACACCGACCACGTCGCGGTGACGAGCGGCATGATCAACACGACTAACCCCATACACACACCAACGGGTAAGACCGATAGCGAGCGTTGAATACTCACCTTAGAGGCCGCGATCGCGCCAAAAATAGTACCAAGTGCAGCCACGCCCATTAATATACTTGCTTGATCCAATCGGTAGTTCAGCTGCACGCGCCCCCACTCGATCACCACAAGCTGTAAGGTCGCGCCCGCCCCCCAAAATAGCGTTGTGACTGCCAATGAAATTTGTCCGAGCTTGTCACGCCACAACACCGAGACGTATCGAAAAAATTCACGGTTTAACGTAACGGGGTTAGTGGACTGCCGCGGATAGCGAACCCCCGTATCGGGTATCTTGCAATTCAAGCCCGCTGCGATCGCATATAGACCTGCAATCACAACAATCGCGGCCTCAGCGGGTGATGTCGCGAGCGACCCGATGACTGGTTGGCTGAGCAGCCATGACGCCACCGCAGGCGATATCAATACGCCTCCGAGCACGGCACCCAGGATAATAGAAAGAACCGTCATTCCTTCGATCCAACTATTACCCTTTACCAAATCAGCGGGTGCAAGCATCTCCGTAATGATGCCGTATTTAGCCGGCGAGTACGCTGCCGCACCGACCCCAACAATTGCGAAGGCCACACAGACCAATACGATTTGTCCTTCACCACTGAAATCAAATGCGCCGTGGAAATACATCAACGCACAGCCGCATACCTTAAGGGAATTAGTCCACAGCATGACCCGGCCTTTGGGGAACGTATCGGCAAACGCGCCAACATAGGCCGCTAACACCACGTAGCCAACTGCCACCCACCACTTCATGATGGATGCCATCCAATCAGGGCCGGAAAGCTGATGAATTAGTGCAATCGCGGCAATAAACAACGCGTTGTCAGCGAGCGCCGAAAAGGTTTGTGCACCGATCACATAATAAAAGCCTCGCGTCATCACGATACTCCGCTGGGTTGGGCGACACCCTCATTGTTAGACACACTTTCACACGGCATATTCATGAGGGCCTGCCCCATTCGTATCCGAGCGCCGGACTGAATGTCTGGATGAAGCGAAAACCCCTTCGGTGCAAACACAATAATCGTTGAGCCATGCTCAAACCACCCGAGCTCTTGGCCTTTCTCGACACGGTGCTCACAGTTGATTGTTGTTTCGCCCCGATAACGTGCGCTAAAAAGCGTGTCAATCGCGTGCAAGCGAATACTGGCGACTAGAATCGCCGCCACGGGAACCAAAGCGACGGGGTATGCCTGGG
>CANFEI010000205.1 GCA_947445495.1 Alcaligenaceae bacterium | reverse complement strand
GCTCGCGGTTCTCCGTCTGCGCATTGTTGGCACCGCGACCACCTTTTCTGCCACCGGACTTGCTACGACCACCGGCACGCCAACCTTCGCGGCCCGGCGCAGCAGGTGCATCACGCTTTTCCGCCGGCTTTTTGCGGGACGCGTCATCAGACCATGTCGAGGCGATCTCACCCGACTTCAGCGTCTTCTTGCCTGGCGCATCAGTCGCGCCTTCTTTTTTACCTGCCTTGGCACCCGCAGGCTTATGTAGCGTCCCCGATAGCGCAGCGGGGTCAGGCTCCGCACGCACTATTTTCCGTGGCTTATTCATCATGTCGCGCAGTGCGGCGGCTTCAGCCTCAGACGCGCGTCGCGCTTCGTCACGTACACCCGCCTCACCTTCGAGATGCGCGGGGGTCACCGCGCGACCACGAGCGGTCTTGGCAGTCGTTTTGGTAGCCGCAGCGACAGACTCGCTCGGCACTGGGTCTGCCTGGGCCTCGACGCCCACAGGCGTCTCAACGACTGGTGCTGCGGCGACTGATTCAGACGCAACCTCAGGCGTTATCTCGGGAACTGCGACGGGTCCGGAAGCGGGGGCGGCCGAAACAGTTTTTGTCGGAGTGATCTCAGCGGAAGCGGTAACCTCAGAAGTCTGAGTTGGCACAGCAACGTCGGAAGTCTGCGCAGCCCTCTGCGCAATATCCGCAGTCTGTCCGACCACAATTGGGGTCACAAGCGATGGCACATCCACAGCAGGCGCCACCGGTTCTAGGGACGCCGCAGCAACGGGAGCCACATCCGTCGTTTCTGGTGTGTCACGCTTCACAAACACACGTTTTTTACGAACCTCGACCTGAATCGTACGCGACTTACCTGAGCCGTCTGCTTGACGAATTTCAGTGGTCTGTCTGCGAGTGAGCGTAATTTTCTTACCCTCAGTTGCGCCATGCGAACGACGCAGAGACTCGAGCAGTCGAGCTTTGTCGCCGTCCGTGACGTTATCGTCCACCGATTTGAGATCGACGCCGGCACCGCGTAACTGCTCGAGCAGTACGTTGGCAGGCATTTTCAATTCGATAGCGAACTGGGCGACTGTGTTACTCAACATTAGACTCTCTCTTACCTATTTACAGCGTTACAACTTCAGGTGCACTTCAAAGCAACCACTGCACGTACTAGTTCTCAAACCAGTGCGCGCGCGCTGCCATAATGATTTCGCTCGCAGCGGCCTCATCTAATCCGGTCATCTCCGACAACTCATCCGTTGCGAGCTCGGCTAAATCGTCACGTGTCTTGATATTTGCGACAGCCAACTTCGCAACCAACTCAGGGGTCATGCCCTCAAGCGTCAATAGATCTTGCGCCGTTTCAACACGCTCTTCTTGGGCGATCGCCTCGGTCAGCAGCGCATTGCGCGCACGCGTACGCAACTCATTGATCGTATCTTCGTCAAAGGATTCGATTTCCAACAACTCCTGCATCGGCACATAGGCGATCTCTTCAAGCCCAGTGAAGCCTTCATCAATTAAAATATCAGCGACTTCTTCATCGACATCAAGACGTGACATAAAGGTGGAACGAAGCGTCGCGCGCTCTAACTCTTGGCGATTCTGACTTTCTTCCGGCGTCATGATATTGATCTGCCAGCCGGTCAGCTCAGAGGCCAAGCGGACGTTTTGTCCTTTGGAACCAATCGCCTTAGGCAAGTTTTCTTCGTCTACGACAACATCCATCGCATGACGATCTTCGTCAACCACGATTGACTCTACGTTTGCTGGTGCTAGCGCGCCGATCACAAATGCGGCAGGATCATCCGACCACAGTACGATGTCGACCTGCTCACCGCCAAGTTCGTTACGCACGGCAGTCACGCGTGAACCACGCATCCCGACACACGTACCAATCGGGTCGATCCGCTTATCGTAGGCAATCACCGCAATCTTGGCACGCACGCCTGGATCGCGCGCAGCGCCTTTGATCTCAAGTAAGCCTTGCTCGATTTCCGGCACTTCGTTTTCAAACAGCTGTTGGATAAATTCTGGCGCGGAGCGCGACAGGATGACCTGCTGGCCCCTCGCAGTGCGATCGATTTTGAGCACATAGGCGCGTACACGATCACCCACCCGAAGATTTTCTTTGGGGATCATTTCGCTGCGAGGCAAACGCGCTTCTATTTTGCCTGTTTCAACGATCACATCGCCCTTATCCATGCGCTTGATCGATCCCGAAACAATTGTCTCGCCACGGTCAAGGAAGTCATTCAATATCTGCTCACGCTCGGCATCGCGAATACGCTGCAAGATTGCTTGCTTGGCAGCCTGGGCACCAATGCGGCCAGCCTCGATGGGCTCTAGCGCCTCTTCGATATATTCGCCGACCTCGATATCCGAGACGATCTCTTGGGCATCCGACAACATTTCCTGCTGATCAGGCTCTTGGAGACCTAATTCATCCGGGACGACGAGCCAGCGCCGAAACCCCTCATGGTCGCCCGTTGTACGGTTCACCGACACACGGATGTCCGCATCGTCTTTAAAGCGTTTTTTCATGGCCGAAGCCAACGCGCCCTCAAGCGCATCAAACACCACGTCACGCGTCACGTTTTTTTCACGTGCCAACGCATCAACCAACAGAAGAATTTCGCGACTCATCGCTTTTTGCCCTTGAAATCCAAGACTGGATCCAGCTTGCCACGCTCCACGTCGCTAAACGCAAAGCCCACTTGCCGAAACTCACCTTTTTTTGCCTCAAACTCGATACCGAACGGCTTAGACTGCGCCTCGGTACCTGCTGTACTGATCGACCCACTAAGATCGATCAACACACCCGAAAAAACTTTTTGATTATCTACTGCCTCGCGCAACTTCACTTCAACACGCTCACCCACAAACCGCTTGTAATCAGACTCGGTTTTAAGCGGCCGATCCACCCCAGGCGAACCGACCTCGAGCCGACGGTAATCGATGTTTTCAACCTCGAATACACGCGACAAATGCTTGGAGACCTGTTCACAGTCTTCGATACGCACGCCCTCAGGACGATCAATCGTGACGCGCAACAATCCCAACGCACCGCGCTCGATATCGATAAATTCGACATCCAACGACGCGAGAGCCTGTTGCGCTAGAGTAAAAAGATCTGCCATACACTCAAAAAAAATGGGCTGAATAACAGCCCATTTACAACCAGTTAAGACATCACTACGATGCTCGGATAGCAGGTGCGTTAGCCACCGCTACCGTCCGATGGGACCGCGCGCAATGACTGCGCCGCAACCCCTACGCAAAGCCTATTTGCGCACAAAAGTAAATACGCATAAGCCCATGATTCTAGCATGAATAGGACAATTTTTCTTGTCGTGACAATCATTTAGCGGCTTGCGCACACCCTATGAACGATCACCCCTCGACGACTTTGAGAATCCTAGGCGAGACTCGTGCGCGGAAGGCCCTTTGGGTTGCCAGTCATCTCCCTTCGGCCCCGACCTAGATGGCCCTGTATTTTCCTTAGGTCCGGAGCGCCCTTGCCCACGCGGCTTACCGGGACCGCGGGGACCACCCGCGCTCTTCGGGGGTCTGCCACCCGGGCCACCCGGAGCACCACTGCCGCCCGCAGGTCCACGCGGACGAGGGCCCTCATTACGCGGCCGACCCGCTTCTAG
>CANFEI010000204.1 GCA_947445495.1 Alcaligenaceae bacterium | reverse complement strand
CATGCGAGTTCTCCTGCGGTCACAATAGAGGTTCCCAGCTTACCGACAACGATACCACCCGCCCGATTTGCCCAGCGCATGGACTCGGCCCAAGGCACACCCGCCGCGCGCATCACGGCCAAGGTTGCTAACACCGTATCGCCAGCACCCGAGACATCAAACACTTCATGTGCCAGCGCCTCGACATGGTCACTCCCTGCTGCCGTGAAGAGCGTCATGCCCTGCTCAGAGCGCGTCACGAGTAAGGCTTCAAGCTCAAGCTGGGCACGTAGCGCTTGCGCACGATCGCTTAGCTCAGATTCCGACCGCCAATGTCCAACAGCCTGCTGCATTTCGCTGCGGTTAGGTGTCACAAGGCTTGCACCACGATAACGCTGGTAGTGACTGCCCTTCGGATCCACCAAAATCGGCAAGCCTTTGTCACGCGCCATCGTAATTAATTTTTCAACCTGAGCTAGGGCGCCCTTTGCATAATCTGAGAACACCACCAGATCATGCTGCGCAAGCAAGGGGGCGACACGATCGGCCAGGGAGTCTAACAAAGCGGGTGTTGGTTTTTCTTCGAAGTCGATACGTAACAGCTGCTGCTGACGACTCAACACACGCATCTTGAGTGTGGTGGGGTGCTGTGCGTCGGTCACCAAATGCGCTTGAACACCCGCCTCAGTCAGCAACGTTTTGACACGTGTGGCCGCTTCATCCTGCCCCACAAGACCCACGAGCGTTACCTGCGCACCTAAGGCTGTCACATTACGCGCAACGTTCGCGGCACCACCCAGCCTGTCCTCGCGTTTGGCAACATGCACGACTGGCACAGGTGCCTCGGGAGAAATGCGTTCGACCTCACCAAACCAATAGCGGTCAAGCATGACATCGCCGACCACAAGAACACGTGCTTTCTCAATCGCTGCTTTGGGAAATGGTTTCATTCAAGTTCTTCCAGTCTTCGGGGCTTATAGGTTTCCCAAGCATTGCACCCCGGGCACTGCCAGTAATAACGTCGCGCCTGAAAGCCGCAACTACGACAGACATATCTATCTAACCGTTGCGTGTGACGATTAATCAAGCTGCGTAGCAGCAGTAAGTCTGCACCGGGCACGGCAACTTGCACCGTGACGCTATCCCCACGTTCTTGTTCGGCCTGCGCGAGCTCGGCCTCTAGAAAACGATCCAGTCCAAGCAAGGAAGGATGACTCTGAAGCGACGCACGCGCAAACGCCCAAGCGTTCGTAGCATTTTGTTGTGCGCGCATTGCGCGAAACACAACATTAAATAAATCCAGAGAAGGATACTGTTGATAATGCGCATGTAACAAATCTAACCCTGCGGCAGCCTCGCCCGATTCGATGTAGTGCGCCAGCAAGTCCTGCGCAATTAAGCCTGCGAATTCAGGCGACTGCTTAAGAATCGACTCTAAATGCTTTCGCTTGGCAACCCCGTCCTGCAAGGAGCCCGCAATCCCAGCGCGAATCATGGCAACGCGCACCAGTGATGGCGAATCCGGTGCGACTTGCGCCGCCTCAGCCGCCCGAACAGCCTGGGTCAAGGCCTGCTGGGCAGCGTGCACATCAGCAGTCGGTTTAATTGCAAGCGCAGCCTGAGCCTGCTCGCAGTAATAGTGAACCAGTTGCGGGACAGGCTCGTCCACCAAGGTACGCAGGCTATCGACTGCGTCAATCGCTCGCCCCCAATCGTGTTCCGACTCATAAATACGGATCAATGCACGCAACGCCGGCAAGGCAAATGCAGTTTGCTTGAGCACCGCGAACGCTTCTTCCGCGCGGTCCAGCATCCCTGCTTTCAAATAGTCTTGGGCGAGTTCATGTTGCGCGTGATCACGTTGAGCAAGCGGCAGGTCTGACCGAAACAATAAGCTCTGATGTACCCGAATCGCACGCTCCATTTCACCGCGTCGTCTGAACAGACTTCCCAACGCGAAATGCAGCTCAGTTGTCTCGGA
This sequence comes from Alcaligenaceae bacterium, assembly GCA_947445495.1. The sequence goes on along the minus strand of CANFEI010000204.1, from coordinate 1,689 downwards.
GTCAAGTTTGGCTACTTCCACGAAGGCGTCAATCGCCCGATCCGGCTCTTCATTAAGAAGAAAATTAAGCCCCTTGAAATAGGAATCAGGCAGGTTGCGCGTCTCAGAGAGCATTTGCTTAATATCAAAGCGCGCAGCCAGCCACCCCAAGCCAAATAGCAACGGCACAAATATCAGCCACCAAGCTTCAAAATCCACGGGTTATTCCTAAAGCAATTACACACACAATGCGCCGACACGCATCAAAGCGGTGACATCGGCATCAACAGTTCCGCAGGTGTCTGAGCACCAGCATCCGGATTAACCGCTGCCTGAATGCGCTCAAGCTCTTTACGCAAACGTGCCACTTCGCGACGACGACGCAACGAGGCAGGCACGGTCAGCAACAAACCAAACGCTGCTCCCAAAATAAACGTAGACAACATCACCACGATCAGCGGCACGCCCTGTATGGCCCAATCGCCATAGAAGGTCACGCCCACGGGATCCGTGTTTTTAAGCGCAAATAACAGGACAGCTAAAAATACGATCAAGCGCAAAGCCCAGACGATGTAACGCATGACCGATGCTCCCTATATGCAAAAGAAGATTGTAAGCGTCCTGCCACTCGAGTTCATAAAAAAACCGCCAATTAGGCGGTTTTTCGATTCGCAGCTTCAAGTACAAGCTGCTCATCTTCTAAATCAACACGTTCTCGCAACTCTTTACCCGCCTTAAAGTGCGGCACCTGCTTACCAGGCACCAGTACTTGTTCGCCAGACTTCGGATTACGGCCCACGCGCGGCGCACGCTCGGACAAAGAAAAGCTGCCAAAACCGCGAATCTCGATGCGTTGACCTTCGGCGAGCGCCTGGGTCATTGCATCAAGAACGGTCTTGACTGCGTAATCTGTGTCGCGTGCGGCCAGTTGAGAATAACGGGCCGCAAGCGCTGCGATGAGCTCTGACTTAGTCACTGAGGTTATTCAGTGTCACGCGCCTGATCGAGCTTGGCCTTGAGCAATGCGCCCAAATTGGTTGTGCCCGACGAAGCACTTGCTTCAGTCATACGCTGCATGGTGTCAGCCGTGTCAGCGCTGTCACGCGCCTTGATCGACAACTGAATCGAACGCGTTTTGCGATCAACGTTGATAATCATGACTTCGATATTGTCCCCCGCCTTCATGACGGTTGTCGCATCTTCGACACGACCCGAAGCCATTTCGGAAGCACGCAAGTAGCCTTCGACTTCCAGCGACAAGGTCACTGTTGCGCCTTTAGCATCAACCGACTTCACATTACCAGGTACCACAGCACCTTTGTCGTAGGTCCCCACGAAGTTATTGAAGGGGTCGCCTTCCATTTGCTTCACACCAAGGGAAATACGTTCTTTGTCGGTATCGATTCCGAGCACAACAGCGTCAAGCTCGTCACCTTTCTTGAAATTACGCACAGCCTCTTCGCCAGTTTCAGTCCAGGACAAGTCCGAGAGATGAACCAAGCCATCGATGCCGCCAGCCAACCCAACAAACACACCAAAGTCGGTGATCGACTTGATCGCACCGCGCACTTTGTCGCCACGCTTGAAGTTTGCTGCAAACTCTTCCCATGGGTTCTGACGGCACTGCTTCATACCCAAGGAAATACGGCGACGGTCTTCGTCGATCTCGAGGACCATGACTTCGACTTCTTCGCCGAGTGTCACAACCTT
>CANFEI010000203.1 GCA_947445495.1 Alcaligenaceae bacterium | reverse complement strand
GTTGCGAGTGGCTTGTTTGCCCAAGCGGCAGAGGCGCAGACTGCGCTTAAGGCTAACACCAGACCAAAACGTCCGGCGCGATTCGATAATGAAGTAAAGCGAGTCATCGTGAGTCCTTTTTAGAGAAGTGGAGGTTTGCCCAGAGCGGCACCGGACCCTACGCGTTCAGTGATGAGCGAGTAGTGTTCGGGACGCCGATGGGCGGCAAAATTAAAAATGTACTGCTTAAACGTATCACCAAGGGCAAGATCCGCTTGGCAGAAAATGACTTCGTCGTCTTCGCCTTGGGCTTGTGCGACGATCTCGCCGGTGGGTGCGACGATCGCAGACCCAGCGAACAAGTGGAAGCCATCCTCTTTGCCCGCTTTGCCAGCTGCGGCAACCCAGACACAGTTTTGATACGCGGCGGCTTGGAGGGACAAAATGTGGTGAAACATTCTTAAATGAGGTGGCTCATTCCAATGAATGTTCTGTGACGGTGTGTTGTAGCCGACTGCAACGATCTCGGCGTTCTGTAGCGCAAGCACACGCCACGCTTCTCCCCACCTACGATCGTTACATAACAACATGCCGATGCGGGAGTCCATTGTTTCCCACACATTAAATCCCTCGTTTCCAACTTCGAAATATTTTTTCTCTAAGTGTTGAAACGGCGCATGTGCTTTGTTGTCGCTATGACCCGGGAGGTGGATCTTGCGGTAGCGACCAACGATCTCGGCCTGCTGATTGACAAGAATCGATGTGTTAAAGCACTTTCCTTCGTTCGACACCTCGGCGTAGCCGAGATAGAAACCGATATTGAGCTTCTTTGCCGTGTCGAACAGAATTTGCGTCTCAGGACCAGGCATGGACTTCTCAAAGTAGCGATCAATCGCCTCTTTTTCGGTCATCCAGTAACGTGGAAAAAAAGTCGTTAGCGCAAGTTCTGGAAACACCACCATCTTTGCTCCGCGACTTGCGGCTTCTTTCATCATCTCGAGTAAGCGCGAGACGGCATGCTTGCGGTTGTCAGTGGGCTGAATGGGTCCAAGCTGTGCAACGGCTAAACCAAAAGGGCGTTTGCTCATGATCAGCCTTTATCCACAGGATCGACAGAAAAATACTTGCGCATCACTGAATTGGGATTGCCGGTGAGGCGTTGACGCAAGACCGGTTCGGGCGTGCCGCGCTTGATGAATTTGCCAGAGCCGCGCTCGACTTGAAGTTTGCCGTTGTCGACGACGATACGTCCTCGACTGAGTACTTGCTCTGGCCAGCCGGTGATTTGCTTGCCCTCGTAAGGGGTGTAGCCGACGTTGTCGTGCAACATATTGGTCGAGATTGTGACGGCTTTCTCTGGATTCCAGATCGCAAGGTCGGCATCGCTGCCCACGGCGATCGTCCCTTTTTGTGGGTACATGCCATACGTGCGCGCATGGTTGGTGGCGGTCACAGCGACAAAGCGTTCAATCGTCATGCGGCCTTTCAAGACCCCTTCAGAAAAGAGCAAAGGCATGCGGACTTCAAGCCCAGGGACACCGTTTGCCATATCTTTGAACGTGGTGGCCTCACCTTTGGGTAGCTTGCCAGATTCATCAAAGCGGTAGGGCGCATGATCGGACGAGAACATTTGCAAAGTGCCGTTGATCAATCCTTGCCATACTGCTTCTTGTGAGGCCTCGTCGCCTGGGGGAGGACTGCAACAAAATTTTGCGCCTTCTAGGCCAGACAGATCAATATCTTTTGCGGTGAGGAATAAATACTGGGGGCAGCTTTCCGCATGAATGGGTAGGCCCAGCGCTTGGGAGGAGTGAATAACGCGAACCGCTTCTTGACCCGCGACGTGCACAATGAGGAGTGGCACATCGACTAAGCGTGCGAGTGCGACAGCGCGATTGGTCGCTTCGCTCTCTGCGATATTGGTGTGAGCCACTGCATGGTATTTTGGTGCCGTAAGGCCACGATCAACGAGGCGTCGAGCGATCCACCGAATCATGTCGTTGTTCTCGGCATGGACCATCACCAGCGCGCCTTCTTTGCCTGCGCATTCGAGTACATCTAAAACCTGATAGTCATCAAGCTTCATGCGGTCATACGTCATGTAGATTTTGAATGACGTGATGCCGTCTTTAATGACAGCAGGCAGGTGTTTTTCTAACGCCTCGGGCGTTGGGTCGGACAGGATCAGATGAAAGCCATAGTCGATGACGGCCTTCTCAGCCGCGCGTTTGGAATAGTCGGCAACCACTTCTGGGATCTGATTGCCGCGGTGCTGGGCTGCGAACGGGACGATGGTCGTCGTTCCACCAAAGGCGGCGGAGACGGTCGCACTATAAAAGTCGTCGGCACACATCATGCCCATGCCCGAGAGCTGTTCGACGTGGCAATGGCTATCGATGCCGCCAGGCAAGACCCAACGTCCCTGCGCATTGATGTCTTTTTTGCCTACAGGCAGAGTTTTTGCGATCGTCGCGATCACGCCATCTTTAATACCGATGTCAGCGTAATACGTTTCATTTGCAGTACAGATGCGACCGTTGCGGATCGTGACATCAAAATCAGTGCTGGTGCTCATCATCAATTCTCGCTCAAGCAGGGTGTTTTGGTGCTCTTGGGTTTGCGTCGATCGTTTTAGGCCTTGACGGGTTGTCTACCGCGCGCAGTGGTCGATAAGCCGACGCGCGCCACGGTGGCTTCAAGCTCTTTGATGGTGAGTGCGTCGATACGCATCCCAGGTGATCGAATAGCGTTGCTGCGGATCGCACCACGTTGCTGATAAATGTACTTGCGTAGTGCTAGGCCGATCTTAGGCTGAAATTCGTAACGAATCAATGGGCAATACCGATCAAATACGGCAGCAGCGCCTTGATGATCGCCCGCTGCAAAACGGTTATAGATTTCGACCAGCACTTCTGGATATGCAAAACCAGTCATGGTGCCGACAGCGCCACGTTGGAGCTCTTCAAGGAAGAACATACCGCCTAGGCCGCCGAATATCTTCATGGCTTCATCGCCAGCCAGATCGCGAATGCGACTGATTTTTTGACCGACCGGTGGCTCTTCCATTTTGATCATGTGTACGCCGCCTTCCTTGCCTAAGCGTGCAACCACTTCTGGCCGAATCTCGGTACCAAAAGAATCAGGGAAGTCGTGGATGACGACAGGAATCTTGACCGCATCGGCGACGGCCTTGTAATAGTCAAACAGCAAGGCATCGCTTGCATTGTCTAGGGGCGCTGCAAACACAGCGGCCGCGCCCGAGTCTTGTGCTTCCTGCGCTTGTTCTATCGCGCCTGTAATGCCGTGTGCACGCACGCCTACCCAAACAGGCACACGACCTTTGGTGTGTTTAACGAAAGTGTCCGTCACTAAACGACGCTCTGTATTATTCAGTTTGTGTAGCTCGCCCAAGAATCCAAGAATGGCGAAGCCTGTGATGCCGGTATCGATTAGAAAGTCGACCAAGCTCTTGATGCTTTCCGTATCGACCTTGAGTGCGTCGTCAAACGGGGTGGGGCAGATTGTGAATACACCTTTGGCATTGATGGGGGCAGGCATTGCGTCTCCGAATTAAAGTCTGTAGCAGGCAAGAGTGGCTGTTGGTTACTTGATGCTATCCCTCTTATGTCAGAACATCACTTGTTTTTTTATTAGTTTGCCATAACTTTATGTTATGAACTTTGC
>CANFEI010000202.1 GCA_947445495.1 Alcaligenaceae bacterium | reverse complement strand
GCATATCGATCACGAGATAATCCAAGTCATCCCAATTCGTCGCACGCAACAACTGTTCAAGCGCTTGGGTAACCATTGGGCCTCGCCAAATCGCAGGCGAGTCTTCGCTGAGCATGAAGCCGATGGAATTAGTCTGTAGTCCGTGACCGATGACCGGGGTCATGCTCTTGCCATCCGAGCTCTCGGGTCGCTGCGACACGCCAAGCAAGATCGGGACACTCGGGCCGTAAATATCAGCGTCGAGCAATCCAACGCGTGCGCCGGCAGCTTTCAATGCCAAGGCAAGGTTCACTGCAGTCGTACTTTTTCCCACACCGCCCTTGCCCGAGGCGACGGCAATAATGTTGCGCACGCCAGGGACACGCTGCACCCCACCTTGTATCGCGTGGGGTACGACACTGACCGACACCCGCACATCGGGATCAGGCACGCCCAACGCCTTGAGCGCACCCACCACGCGCAACTGAATCTCTTGCAGGGTTCCCTCTGTCGGGTAATAGCCTAAGACTACCTGAACACTGACGCGTACGCCCGCAATCTGAATCTGCGTGTCTTTGACTAAGGCTGAAATAGATTGCCCTGTATTGGCATCAACTAGTTGCTCTAGCGCCGCACGCACACCTACTAGCGTTACACTCATTATTCTTCCTTGATCGTATTTGTTTGAAACTAGTCCTCGTGTCCCACATCATCAAACTGCTGCGCACAGCACTCAAAACAGCACTCTTCATCGTTGTTACGGTGCTAGGACTCGCCATGGCCTTCATTTTTGTCCTGTCCACGATTTTTGCCATCGCTCTTCTAGTCATTGTGGCGCGTCTGCGAGGCAAGCCTTTCGAAATCAAAGAATACTGGAAGACGCGTCAATCACAACGTAAGTCCACTTCCGCCTCAGGTCCTTTCGCCAACAAAGACGTCACAGACGTCGAAGTGCGCGACATTCGCTGAGACGATAGCGGTCATGACGCAGCCAGCTCGCAACGTCAGTCTTTTCGAGCTTTTTCGAGGTTTTGCCACGATTGGCCTACTTGGCTTTGGCGGAGTGGCTGCGATCTCGCGACACATTATTGTCGAAAAGAGCCAATGGCTCTCTGAAAAAGAATACGCCACCATTCTAGGCATGGGTCAAGTGCTTCCTGGCCCGAACGTCGTGAACGCCTCCGTGGTCATAGGGGATCGCTTTCAAGGCGTTAAAGGGGCACTAATTAGTGTGTTGGGTCTCATGGTTCCGCCCATCTGCATTCTGCTGATTCTTGCGAGCCTGTACGACAATTTTTCACATCTTCCGGGCGTCAACGTGGCCCTGATCGGAGGAGCCGCCGCGGCCGCCGGAATGATTATCGGCACGGGCCTAAAAATGGCTCTAAAAATCAAACCAGGTGTGGCCGGCTGGCTCATTATCGTGACAGCCCTAGTCAGTATTTTGGTTTTAAAGTGGCCCTTGGTTTATGTGGTGCTTGGTCTGATCCCATCAGCACTCGCACTGACCTATTGGCTTAGCAAAAAATGATCGATGTGAATGTCCTGTTGCAACTAGCGAAGACCTTTGCGTCGCTATCGCTTGTTGCCATTGGCGGGGCCAACGCTGTGTTTCCTGCCTTGCGACAGGCTATCGTTGAAAACATGGCCTGGATGGACGATGGCACTTTCCTCCAGCTATTTGCCATCGCACAAATCACCCCTGGCCCTAACGTTGTTGTCGTGAGCCTACTAGGCTGGCAGATCGCGGGGTTTCCAGGACTATTGGTGGCAACTGTATCAATGGTATTGCCTGCGGCCATCCTCGCGTTTGCTGTGGGGCGGATTGCCAACCGGGTCGCGGGTTCCGCAGGCTTTAAGCTGGCTCAAAAGGCATTAGTTCCCCTTGCCATCGGCCTACTGATTGCGGGAGGCTTGGACTTGGCCATCGCAGCACCCGGTGGATGGTTTATCTCGGTTTTAGTCGCAGTCAGCGCGCTCAGTGTCATCTACACCAAGGCCAATCCCATTTGGGGTATGGCGGCGAGCACAATTGCCGCTTTGGTCGTCCATTACTCGGGCCTGGTGCAACTGCTTTAAAATCGTGGGAATGCCTTCTTCCCATGTCACGTAACAAGTTGCCCATGCCCCGCACACTATTTGTCACCACCGCGCTACCTTACGCCAACGGATCTTTCCATATCGGCCACATCATGGAATACATCCAGGCCGACATCTGGGTACGAGCGATGCGCATGGCTGGGCACACCGTGCATTTTGTTGGGGCCGACGATACGCACGGCGCTCCGATCATGCTCAAAGCCGAAGCCGAGGGCATCACACCTCAGCAGCTCGTCGCACGGATCGCAGGTGAGCGCCCACAATATTTAAACGGCTTTCACATCGCGTTCGATCACTGGCACTCAACTGACTCACCAGAAAACGTCGAGCTTTCACAAGATATCTACCGACAGCTACGCGCTGCAAACTTGATTGAAACGCGCGAAATCGAACAGTTTTTCGATCCAGTCAAAGGCATGTTTTTGCCTGATCGGTATATCAAAGGTGAATGCCCGAAGTGTCATGCCAAGGATCAGTATGGGGACTCCTGCGAAGTGTGCGGAGCCGTGTATGCACCGACAGACCTCGTTGATCCCTACTCCACTCTGACGAAAGCGCGCCCGATTCTTAAAAAGTCAGATCACTTTTTTTTCAAACTTTCTGATCCGCGCTGCGTCGAGTTTTTACAAGCGTGGACGGCTGGCGCTAACGCACAAGGTTCCAAGCGCTTACAAACAGAGGTGCTCGCCAAAACACGCGAGTGGCTCGGCCATGGTGACGAGCAAGCAAATCTAGGTGACTGGGATATTTCGCGCGATGCCCCGTATTTCGGGATCGAAATCCCTGATGCACCAGGCAAATATTTTTACGTTTGGCTTGACGCGCCGATTGGATATCTCGCCTCGCTCAAAGCGTACTGCAAGAAAATCGATCTAGATTTTAACGCCCTGATTGATCCTGCTAGCACCACTGAACAAGTGCACTTTATCGGCAAAGATATTGTCTATTTTCACGCTCTGTTCTGGCCGGCAACCTTAAAGTTCTCTGGACGAAAAGTACCAGATCAGCTCAATGTACATGGCTTCATCACCGTGAGCGGTGAAAAAATGTCCAAAAGCCGCGGGACCGGCATTTCTCCCTTGCGTTACCTTGAGCTTGGCATGAACGCCGAATGGATGCGGTACTACATTGCTGCCAAACTCAACGCACGCGTTGAAGACATTGACTTCAACCCTGACGACTTTGTAGCGCGTGTCAACAGTGATCTGGTCGGCAAATACGTCAACATCGCAAGCCGTGCCGCCAATTTCATCAGCAAATATTTTGATGGTGAGCTCGGATATTCCGGCGATGCGGCCCAGCTCAGTGCCCACTGGCAAAGCGCGACAAACGCCATACAAGCCGATATCGAGGCGCGTGAATTCGGTCGTGCCATCCGCGAAATCATGGCGCACGCTGATCAGATCAATCAGGCGTTTGATACCGCGCAACCTTGGCTGATCGCCAAGACGCTGGCCCAGGCCGACGCTGCGCAACGTGCGGTGCTGCAACATATCTGTTCGTCTGCCTTAGCCGGTTTTAAGGCACTTTCGGTCATGTTATCGCCAATTTTGCCGGCACTTTCCCAACGCGTCGCGACCGAACTCTTTGGACTG
>CANFEI010000201.1 GCA_947445495.1 Alcaligenaceae bacterium | reverse complement strand
GGAGGATGGTTTATTTGAGCGTTTTCCCTGCGATGCGATTTACGCGCTACACAACTGGCCAGCCTTGCCGGCAGGGACGATTGGCTTGAATACCGGCCCCATGATGGCGGCGTCTGATCGGTTTGAGATCGTGATCAACGGCCGCGGTGGGCATGGCGCTCACCCTTATCAAACGATCGACCCGATTGTCGTGGCGGCACAGATGGTGACGGCGCTCCAGACAATTGTGTCGCGCAATGTGCACCCCGTCGAGTCAGCGGTGCTGTCGTTTGGCCATATCCAGGCCGGCAATGCAGGCGCAGCGAGTGTGATCCCTGGGACTGCCAGGCTCATCGGGACGGTGCGCACCTTTAGCGACACGGTGCAGGCCTTGGTGGAGTCGCGTATGCGCAGCTTGATCCACTCCATTGCCGAGGGGTTTGGTGCAACGGCAGAATTCACCTATGGGCGGTACTACCCGGCAACCATTAATTCGGCTGAGCACGCCGCTTTTGTGGCGCAGGTGGCAACAGACTTATTCGGTGCAGATAGGGTTGTGGCCAATCTGATACCGTCGATGGGCGCTGAAGACTTCTCCTTCATGTTGAAGAAGGTGCCGGGAGCCTACTTTCGCTTAGGCCAAGGCGGGGCCGAGGACGGCCGTGTCTTGCATAACTCGCGTTTTGATTTCAATGATGAGGTCATCCCAGTCGGTAGCGCCATGTTTGCCTCGATTATTGAACGCGCAATGCCTTTGGAAAATTAACCATGACGCAACAGACATTAACAATCGTACGACCTGATGATTGGCATGTGCATTTACGGGATGGCGCAGTCCTCGCGTCGGTGGTCGGCGCGACAGCCCGGCAATTTGCGCGCGCGATCGTGATGCCAAACCTCAAACCTCCGGTCACCACGGTGGCGTTGGCCCAAGCCTATCGCGCCCATATCGAGCAGGCGATGGCGCAGGTTGGCGTGGCTAAAGAAGATTTCACGCCGTTGATGACGCTTTATTTGACTGACAACACGACCCCAAATGAAATTTTGCGTGCCAAGGAGACGGGGGCTGCGCTCGCGGTCAAGTTGTATCCCGCAGGAGCGACGACGAATTCTGACGCAGGGGTCACTGACCTGCTTGGCCGCTGCATGCCGGCGCTAGAGGCGATGCAGCGCGTTGGGATGCCGTTGTTGGTTCATGGAGAGGTCACGGACCCGTCTGTGGATGTCTTTGATCGGGAGGCCTTGTTTGTCGACCGCGTCATGATCCCCTTACGGAAGGCGTTGCCTGCGTTGCCTGTTGTGTTCGAACATATCACTACCAAAGACGGTGCGCAGTACGTGCGCGACGCAGAAGGGCCCGTCGCGGCGACCATCACCCCCCAACATCTTCTGTACAACCGCAATGCAATTTTTCAAGGCGGAGTACGCCCGCATTTTTACTGTTTGCCGATTCTTAAGCGAGAAGTGCATCGAGTGGCGCTCGTAGAGGCCGCCACAAGCGATAGCCCGCGGTTTTTCTTGGGAACGGATAGCGCACCCCATGCCAAGGGTTTAAAAGAGCATGCGTGCGGCTGCGCGGGCTGCTATACGGCTTTGCACGCCATGGAGTTGTACGCCACCGCTTTTGAGCGCGCTGGTAAGCTCGACAAGCTCGAGGCGTTCGCGAGCCTGCGTGGGCCAGATTTTTATGGCTTGCCGCGCAACGAAGGCACAATCACTCTGCGTCGCGAGCCCTTCACTATTCCGCAAGAATTAGCGTTTGGGGATGAAAGTATCGTGCCGCTTGCGGCTGGCGAGTCACTGCCCTGGTCAATGGTTGAGCGGTAATTGCCCAACCTGATTGCTCTGCTCAGGCCAGGGACTTAGCTTCGAGCGCTTCCCAGCGCTCGAATTTTTTGGTGAGCTCTTTTTCGATGTGCGCGAGCTTTTCTTGGATCGCAGAGAACTTGGTGGGTTCGTTGTTGTAAAGCGCACTGTCACTCATCTGCGCCACCAGGGATTCTTGCTCTGCCTCTAAGCCTTGAATGATTGCGGGCAGTTCGTCTAGTTCCTTGGTTTCCCATGGAGCGAGCTTGGTGCTGCGGGCACGCGTTGACGCAACGATTGCGCTCTGCGTGGTCTGGGCAGATTTGGTGGCACTGGTTACTGGCGTGCCGCTCGCGGCTTTTACCTGGTCGATCGCTGCGCGCGGCTTGCGGGCCTTATGCTGGCGTTCCCAATCAGCAAAGCCTCCGACGTAATCCATCCATTTACCGTCGCCTTCGCTCGCAATGGTCTGTGTGACTACGTTGTCCAGAAACGTTCGGTCGTGACTGACGAGCAGCACCGTTCCCGGATAGTCTTGTAAAAGCTCTTCAAGTAGCTCGAGCGTTTCAATGTCCAGGTCGTTGGTTGGCTCGTCGAGAACAAGGATATTGGCAGGCCGCGCGAACAGACGTGCGAGCAACAAGCGTGCACGTTCGCCTCCGGAGAGGCTTTTAACGGGTGATTGGGCGCGCGCAGGCGCAAACAGAAAGTCTCCCAGGTAGCTCATGACATGCTTGCGGGTACCACCGATTTCAATCCACTCACTTCCAGGGTTAATCACGTCGGCAAGAGTCGCGTTCTCGTCGAGTTGACTGCGCATCTGATCGAAGTAGGCGACGCTCAGGTTGGTGCCGAGTTTGACGGTGCCGCTATCCGGTTCGAGTGTGCCGAGGATGAGTTTGAGTAGTGTGGATTTTCCCGCTCCATTTGGACCGATCAAGCCGATCCGATCGCCTCGCATGATCGTGGTTGAATAGTTTTTGATCACGCAACGGTCACCGAAAGACTTGCTGACGTCGACAAGTTCGGCAACGAGCTTTCCAGAGCGTTGACCCGCATCTAGTGCGAGCTGAACGTTCCCCTGTCGTTCGCGACGGTCTGCACGCTCCACTCGTAAGCGTTCAAGACGTCTAACCCGACCTTCATTGCGCGTTCGGCGTGCCTCGACACCTTTGCGAATCCAGACTTCTTCTTGTGCCAATAGTTTGTCAAAACGTGCGTTCTCAAGGCGCTGTGACTCTAGCCATTGCGCTTTGTGTCCTTGCCAGTCGGTAAAGTTACCGGGGAAGCTCAGTAGCTGGCCACGGTCGAGCTCGACGATTCGCGTGGCGACTAAATCCAAAAATTGACGATCGTGTGTGATGATGATGGCGCTGCCTGGCCATTGCTTGAGTGTCGCTTCAAGCCACGCAATACCGTCTAGATCGAGATGGTTGGTTGGTTCGTCGAGCAGAAGCAGTGTTGGGTCATCGGCAATCGCACTGATGAGTGCAACACGCTTGCGCATGCCGCCCGATAATGTACCGACACGAGCGTCTGGCGAAAGCTCTAGCTTATCGATGAGCGCGCGTACGCGCGAAGCACGTCCCCAGTCCTCGCTGTCCGGGTCATATTCGCCCATGACGGTTTCTTCGATGGTAAGTGTTTCGTCTAGGGTGGGTTCTTGCTCTACTGTTGCGACCCGGACATGGCCTGCAACGTTTATGGCCCCATCATCGGGCAGGTTACGGCCATCGAGTAACCGCAGGAGGGAGGATTTTCCTGCGCCGTTGCGTCCGATTAATCCAATCCGCTCACTCGCCTGAATGGCGAGATCGGCGCCATCCAGGAGGGGGTGATGACCATAGGCGAGGTGCACGCCATTGAGTGTAATCAGGGCAATCGACATGTAAGTTACGCGCGT
>CANFEI010000200.1 GCA_947445495.1 Alcaligenaceae bacterium | reverse complement strand
GTCCAGCGTAATAGAACGTTTGTTGCGCGCATGGGCGGCCCACCATACCGAGGTACCCTCATGAATCAGGCGCCATCCACGTAAGGGGTCTCCACCCGCGGGTGGCTCAACTTTAATGACATCCGCACCAAATTCAGCGAGAATTTTCGATGCGAAGGGGCCAGCGATGAGTTGCCCGAGTTCAATGACCCGAAGGCCGCTAAGAGGGAGTGACATGGCGTTATTTGTGTGCGTGTGTTAACCAGGGTGAGGCAGCAAGATGTGCGCTTTCGAACGCGTCGATCGACGATTGATAACTCAGTGTTAAGTCAATCTCGTCTAAACCTTTCATCAGACATTCTTGCCAAAAGGGATCGATGCTGAAGCGGATAGCGGTGTGGCTAGAGACCGATTGGATAGTACAAGCTTGTAGATCAATTTTAATGTTAAGCGGGCTGAGGGAATCGGTCGTGTCACTAGCCCGAACTGCCCCAGACCCCGAGAGCAAGTCGATGTCGACTTGTTGTAGTCGTATCGGTAGCAGGCCATTCTTCAAGCAATTGTTAAAAAAGATATCGCCGAAGCTAGGTGCAATAACGGCTCGAATGCCGAACGCTTCTAGCGCATAAACTGCCGCTTCGCGCGATGACCCACACCCGAAGTTTTCGTCCGCGATAAGGATACTCGCATCACGCAAGGCAGATTGATTCAGGACAAACGCGGGGTTGACCTCGTCGCGATCGTTAAAGCGCAAGTCATGAAAGAGATAGTCCGCGTATCGCGGGTCAGTGCGACTACGCTTTAGATAGCGCGCGGGAATGATTTGATCGGTATCAACATTCTTGCCGGCGATTGTGACCGCGACACCTTGCATTTGGGTGAATGCTCGCATTCGTTTACTCCTTGGTCAGGCTACGCACATCAGTTAAGTAGCCTGTCACGGCTGCAGCGGCTGCCATTGCAGGGCTCATCAAGTGCGTACGAACGCCAGGCCCCTGGCGTCCGACGAAGTTCCGGTTTGATGTGGAGGCCACACGTTCGCCCGGATTGGCGAGGTCTCCATTAATCCCCACGCACATGGAGCAGCCCGCCTCGCGCCACTCTAAGCCCGCATCGATAAACACTTTGTGTAGGCCCAGCGCCTCCGCATCGCGCTTAACTGCCATGGAGCCGGGGACAACCATCCCTGGCACCCGAGACTTGCGTCCTCGTAGAATCTCAGCGGCATTTTGCAAATCACTTAAGCGTGCATTGGTACAGGAGCCAATAAATACGCGATCGATCTTGAGCTTGCTCAGTGGTTGTCCAGCTGTGACGCCCATGTATTCCATCGCTGCGTCTGCGCTAGAGTCTCCCGCGCGGATGGCAGGAACACATGATGAAATGGAGAGCGCTTGCTCGGGGCTTGTGCCCCACGTCACCATCGGGGATAAAGCGCTCACGTCAATGGAAAGCGTGCGCGCGTACTGTGCGTGCTCATCGGAAAAGAGTTTGCGCCAGGTGCTGACCGCCGCATCCCACTGATCCTGTTGCGGGGCAAAAGGGCGTCCGTATAAATAGTCGAAGATCGTGTCATCGGGTGCCATGATTCCAAAGCGTGCGCCCGCCTCGATGGTCATATTGCACATGGTGAGTCGATCATCGATGGTGAGTGCTTGTAGCGCCGATCCACAATACTCAATGGCTTGTCCGGTTGCACCGGACGCTCCCAGCATCGCGATAATCGCCAAAATAATATCTTTGCCGCTCACACCCGGCCCAGGCGTGCCCTGCAACTCAATGCGTGTGCAGGGAGGTTTGGTTTGCCAAAGTGACTGGGTCGTCAAGATATGGCAACTCTCAGATTGCCCCACTCCGAAAGCAATTGCGCCAAACGCACCGTGGGTGGAGGTATGACTGTCGCTGCAAGTGATGGTCAAGCCAGGCAGTGAGATGCCTTGCTCGGGCCCAATGACATGCACGATCCCTTGGCGAGGATCACTGATAGAGAAGTAATTGGCACGACTCCAACGCATATTATCGTCAAAGCGCAGAATCATTTCTGTCACTTCGCGCGTGACAGCCTCATTGGGGTCTCGACTATTAGTCGGAACGTAATGATCGGCAACACCAAAAACCTGTTTTGGGTTTTTAACGCTGAGGCCTCTTTCTTTCAGTTGAGCAAACGCGTGAAAGGAGCCTTCGTGAATGATGTGACGATCGATATAAAGGAGCGAGGGGCCAGGGGCGCGTTCGACGATGACGTGGCGTGCCCAGATTTTCTCGAACAGGGATTCAGACTGTATGTTTGAATTCTTTGCCATGGTTGTTCAAGCCGTTGCTTTTCCGACGGTGGAGGTAAGGTGCACATCTGTCTTTGAAGGGACCGGGTCGATGTGCGTCAAGAGATTCAATACGCGATGTCTTTGCATCACCGCTTGACGTGCGGCCAGGCCTATATCGTGCCCGACTTCAACGGTTAGATAGGCATCCACCTCAATATGCGCATCAACAAGAATCATATCCCCCATCTTGCGTGTGCGCACATCGTGAACGCCGAGCACACCAGGTGTTTGCATCAGGGTTGCAGTGATGGCGATGACTTCCTGCTCGTCTGCCGAGCGATCCATCAGGTCATGAAACGCGCTCGAGCCAAACTTCCAACCCATTTTTCCGATCATTAAGCCGACGAACAAGGCCGCGATAGGGTCGAGGATCGGGTAGCCAAGAAGGTTGCCGATAATCCCGATTGCTACAACGAGTGACGAGGCGGCATCTGAACGCGCATGCCAAGCATTGGCAACCAACATACTGGATTTGACGTGTTTGGCCACGCGTAACATGTAACGAAACAAAAGTTCTTTTATGATGAGTGCTGCGATAACTACCCATAGAGCCGAGACATGCACGGTTTGGATGGAAGCGGGATCCTTTAGTTTGTCGAATGAGGCCCACAGCATGCCCAGCGCAACGGAAACAAGTAGGGCACCCAGAAACACGGAGGCTGCGGTTTCGAAGCGCTGGTGCCCGTAGGGATGCTCTGGGTCTGCATCCTTCTGGCCGTGGTGGCTCGCAAAGAGCACAACAAAATCACCAATCAAGTCAGACAGCGAGTGGATGCCATCGGCGATTAGACCTTGTGACTTGGCTGAGATGCCGACCAGGATCTGGGTAATTGACATGACGGTATTGACCGCCACGCTGACCCAAGTGCTTTTGTCTGCGGCCCGCTTGCGTTGCTCCGGTGTGAAACTGGAGTCTTCACTATCATCTTGCAGATCAGCCGGATTCATTTTTTGGGGAGCTTCAAAAGCGTTGAATGCAAGGCTAGTATCGTAGCATTTGACCGGGTTTTCTTAGTAAAAACGTATATTTGCCTCCTCAGTGTCCGGTATGATTGATCTTTTGCGCGACGTGCTCGACTGTCGCCTGTTTCTGGACCAAGGAGTGATCGAATGAAAGCCGTGTTTATTGACGCAAACCCCTCTTTGGCTGACGTTGCGCAACGGCTACACCAACCCGATGACATCCCCTATGTGATCAACCGACAAGCGGATATTTTGCCCGAGCAAATCCCAGCGGTCATGGGTGATGCGCAGATCTTGATTGTCGACCACACCTCGGTTCCCACAGCAATCGCACGTCAATGCAAAAACCTTAAACATGTTGTTTTTCTCGGCACCGGTGCGCGTTCGTATATGAACCCCGAGGAACTCGCCGAGGTTGGCATT
>CANFEI010000199.1 GCA_947445495.1 Alcaligenaceae bacterium | reverse complement strand
GCTTGCAGCGATTTGGTGGCCCTTTTCTTGTCGGCCATCCGTATACGATTGTTGCTTCTTACGGTTTGATCACTGCGGATGAGAGAGTGGCAGGGTAAGGACGGATGTGGACGCTAGTCGAAGGCCACATTTGTTGTGAAGCTGGATGTTTAAAGTACAAATTAAGGATCTCTCATGACAAAAGATGAATATGAAGCGCAGCTTTATGATTTGCAGGTGGAACTCGTTAAGTTACAGAAGCACCTCATACATAGTGGAGAACAGATTCTCGTTATCCTGGAGGGGCGAGACGCAGCGGGAAAAGACGGAGTGGTCAAAAGCATAGTCGAGCACTTAAGCCCCAGAGAGACGCGGGTCGTGGCCTTAGGTAAGCCGACCGAGCGTGAGCTTGGCGAGTGGTACTTCCAACGCTACGTGTCGCAGTTGCCTGGTGGCGGTGAATGCATTTTGTTTAATCGCAGTTGGTATAACCGCGCAGGTGTTGAAAAAGTGATGGGATTTTGTACTAAGAAACAACATGAGCAATTTATGTGTACCGTGAATGACTTTGAATCGGTCTTGGTTCGATCCGGAGTGCGGTTATTTAAATACTATTTAGATATTTCCAAGGATGAGCAGGCGCAACGTCTAGGTGATCGGCGCAAAGACCCCCTTACGCAGTGGAAGATTAGTCCGATCGACCAACAGGCGCAAAAAAAATGGAGCGCCTATAGCGAGGCGCGTGATGAGATGCTGCGCCGAACCCACCATAGTGATGCACCGTGGACCGTTGTGCGAAGTGATAACAAGAAGCATGCGCGTCTAAACTTAATTCGCGATTTGCTTGGACGACTGGAATATCAAGGTAAAAATAAGAAAGTGCTTGCGATCGATCCCGCAATCGTCTTGCAGTGGCCTACGATGAATGCTCACTTGCCAATGTTAGAGGCTTGAGTCTGTCGCAATAAGGCGATGCCAACGAGTAGCGCTGGAATAGAGCAGACAATAAACCCTAATCCATAGCTGTTTGATATCCCCAGTACCAGAGCAAATATGGATGGTGCTATCAACGCGCCGATTTGTCCAAACGAAAGCACGCCGCCCGTGACGCCACCACGTGAGCCTTCTGGCGCAGCCCGAGCTGCCTCGGCAAGCAGCACACCGTGCCAAGACAGTGCTGTTGCACTGATTACGGTTGCGATGATTCCAATCACAATCGTAGGCCACCCCTCGCTACTGATTCCTAAGAGCACCATGCTAATTACCATGCCGAGCGCGAGCGCTGCCATCATGACGCGCGGTTGGATATAACCACTACCCAGCAGCCCCCAAACAATTCGGCCAGGCACCGCTATGACGACAACTGTAGAAAAGAGAAAGCCCGCTGCGACCATCGTATAGCCGATGGTCGTGAGATAAATTACAAAATACACAGTGAAAATAGTTTGGACGGCGTTAAAGGCAAAGCAAGAAAACGCTAAGTTGCGTAGGCTCCTTGTTTCAAGCACTGAGCGCAGTGTTGTGCCAAAGTCTGAAAAATGAAATCTACGTGTTGGGATGCGGTCGTCATCAAAATGCTTGACCAGCGGTTGCAGCATGATTCCAAAGACGACGCAGCTTAAGGCGCTGAGCAACATCGTGTAGCGCCAGCTTGACCATTCTGTCAGTGAGGGGCCCACAAACCCGGCGATCAACAGACCGGCAGGAACCGCAGTTTGTTTAATTGAAAAAATGAGTGGCATATATTTGGGGGGTGAGCATCGACCAAGCAAGTGAGAGCTGGCCGGCGTGGATACCGAGGCACCTCCGCCCGAAAATAATGCAGAGAGCACCAAGAAGAAGGGTGTTCCGATGGCGGCAAAAGCTGTTCCGATTGCAAGAAGTACCAGCGCTGCTTGGCTCATGCGCATCGCACCGTAGCGAATGATGAAGTTGCCACAACCTAGTTGAGTAGCAAGCGCTGCGGCAGCGACGATAGAAAAATAGACGCCAATCCAGGCTGAGTCGATCATGAGATCGGCGATCATTGCAGGAGCGATGACTGCGGGCAAGGCACGGCCCAACGCCACAAAGGTTTGTTGCAAGAACATTGCCGATAAGGCAACGAGAAGTTGATTCACAAGGCTTAAGTATTCGTTAGAAGAGCATGTGAAAGACGCGCGGGTTAATCGCCGTCGTTATGACAAGTAGAATAGCGCAATTCATGAATGCGTCCAAATAGGGCGCCCAGACAAGGAATTCGGGGTGGAAAGCAGCCCGAACGTAACGTATGCAAATAGACTTCGCGACACTTTCTGATCAAGAAAAATACAAATTGCTCGTGGGTTGTGTGGTCCCACGCCCGATCGCACTCATGAGCACAATTAGTCATGACGGTGTTGTGAATGCGGCGCCCTATAGTTTCTTTAATGCAATTTGTGATGTGCCGCCAGCGGTGGTAGTCGGGGTGAATTGCCTGGCACCGGGGGTCATGAAAGACACTGCACAAAATATTCGCGATACTGGCGAGTTCGTTGTGAACTTAGTGAGCGAAGAGATTGCGCAAGCCATGAACTTGACGGCGGTGAATTTTCCGCCGGAGATTGATGAATTCAAAATAGCTGGTTTCACACATGGTAAAAGTGTCAAAATTCGTGCGCCGTATATTGAGCAAGCGCCGATTGCTTTTGAGTGCAAGCGGATCGTTAACGTAGAGCTTGGAATTGGTCGCAACGTTGTGATCGGGGAAGTGCTTTACTTGCATATCCGAGACGACTTGATCGACATGAAAAAACTGCGAGTCGACCCCGTTGCGGCGCACTTGATTGGCCGCATGCACGGAACGGGCTGGTATGCGCGTACGTCTGACCTCTTTGATATGCCACGCGTGCCTGATGCGGCCGCTGCTGAGTTGATTGCGAATCTAAAGAAATGAGGCATTAGGTAACTGCGTGCCTGACTGCCGGTTTTCATGAGCCCTCAATGCTAATAAATAGTTAGTCTTGTCTTTCGCGAATCAACGGTGTTGAGGACAGGGCAATTGCCCATTGCACCCGCTGGGTTGCCGCCGTAAGATCGAGCGCAGGAATACAAAATAATTCTTATATATTTAGGAGATTACGCATGACTGACCGTCGCGACTTTTTGCTGTCGAGCGCCGTTGTAGCGGCTACTGCGCTCGCCCCTGGTTTGGCGCGTGCGCAGACGTTTCCCACTCGACCGATCAAATATATCTGCCCTTGGCCAGCGGGTGGCTCCACCGACGTTGTCATGCGTGTTCTGGCAGAGAGCGCAGGCAAAGTGCTTGGTCGCAATGTGATCGTCGAGAACAAGCCAGGCGCGGGCGGCATGTTAGGCGCCGCGGAGTTGGTGCACGCAAAGCCAGATGGTTACACCTTGGCGCAAATACCTCAGGGCGCTTTTCGAATTCCGCATATGCAGAAAGTGACCTATGACACGCTCAATGACTTTACATGGATCGTGTGCCTGACGGGCTACACGTTCGGCTTAGTGGTGCCGATCGAGTCCCCAATTAAAAGCATTGCTGATCTCGTCAAGTTTGCCAAAGCGAATCCAGACAAATTCACTTACGGAACGCCGGGCATTGGCACGAGTCCACATTTAGCGGTAGAAGAGTTCGCACAGCGGGCCGGGATCAAGCTCTCCCACATCCCTTACAAAGGTAGTGCCCAAAATTTACAGGCTGTGATGGGTGAGCATGTGATGGCCATG
>CANFEI010000198.1 GCA_947445495.1 Alcaligenaceae bacterium | reverse complement strand
GGTTTGGCCAAATACCCACCGGAGTAGACAGTCTTTTTGTAAACTGGTCACAAATGCGCTTTGACCTACCCACTCAACCAGGTGGCTTTGAATCGTGCACGTTCATCAAGCAGCTCGACATCACACGACTTGGGCGTTTGATTTCAGATTTCAAGTTCTATCATTGCCGCAACTGGGGCGCTGCCCCGAACCCAAAATAGACCTCGTTCTGTGAAAAAAACCTTTAAAGCACTATGGCCTTACCTTCGCATTGTGTTGTCCTTGCTGCTGCTTTGGCTTGCCGCACGCAATATTGACTGGCAAGCACTCAGGCAAACCAACATAGCGATCAACCCCGGTTGGTTTATCTTGGCACTGACTCTACTCGTTTTCGCAAACCTCCTCCCCGTGGTGCGCTGGAGCTGGATTCTGCGCAGTATGGGTCTGCATCAACCTATCTCACGTTGCATCACACTTTACTTTGCGGGTGGACTCATCAACCAAGGCCTGCCCAGCACGATTGGCGGCGATAGTTACCGTGCCGTTGAGGCTAGCCGGTCAGCCACCACTGCGCAGCACAGTGCTGGCCAAGCGTTCGGCACGCGCGCGCCGACGCTGTCCGAAGAGCTTCATCAACCTGTCGATCTCAACCGTGCACCGCCTCGCTTACGCCTTGGCTTTATTAGTGTTGCGCTCGATCGCGGACTTGGCCTGATTGGCAACAATATCTTGGGCGCCCTAGGCCTCATCATGGGTGGCGCCATGATCGCGCCCTGGGGAGAATCTCTCGGATGGTGGGTGCTTGGCACAATGCTTGCTGGGGTTGCGCTAGCGAGCCAACTGCTGAGCGTCTCGCACACACGCCTATGGATTCAAAAAATATTCACAACACTCGGTATGCCGGAGGCAATGCACGGGCTCAACACGGCACTGGGCTGGCCAACGGTCATGCCCCAGCTTGCGATATCACTGTGCACGCACATTCTTGCCATCACAGCGTTCTGGTGCTGCCTACAGGCATTCGGCACGACGGCGCCCTTCTCTGCACTGATGGTCGGCTTGCCCGCGCTAGGTTTGTTAATGATGCTGCCGATCAGCATTTCGGGCTGGGGCTTACGGGAAGCAACGCTATCTACCACCTTGGTGCTCTGGGGGGTCGACAACGGGATCACCGTCCTTGCGTCCGTAAGCTTCGGCATTGTGACGCTTGTGACCTACCTGCCGGGCGCGATATCGCTTCTAGAGCGCCGGCGTCAAGACGACCTGAGCACAAAGCATTAAACTACGACCCCATGAGCTTAAGCGTCGACACCATGCGCACCATCGACCACCGAGTCGGTGTACCTCTATGCGCCCTATTTAGCCCAATCGTGGCTCTGCTCGACTGGATGACCTTGCTCATTAAGGGTCCTGCAGGCGCGCCACGCCGTCTGCTTTTTATCGAACTTTCTGAAATGGGCAGTGCCATCATTGTGGATCCCGCCATGCGCGACGCGCAAGCACGCGGTGCTGAGATATTTTTTCTAATTTTCAAAAGTAACCGTGCCAGTCTCACACTACTTAATACAGTCCCAGCTGAAAATATTTTTACGATCGACGCCAGCTCAGTGCTGACCCTGATCCGAGACACAATCAAATTTTTATTTCAAGCACGCGCGCGTAATATTGACACCGTGATTGATCTCGAGCTGTTCTCACGCTTTACCGCCTTGCTCACTGGGCTATGCGGCGCGCGCAAACGTGTGGGCTACCATATCTTCCACGGCGAAGGCCTGTGGCGCGGCACGATGCTCACACACAAAGTGCACTACAACCCCCACCTTCATATTGCAAAGAATTTTTTGTCGCTCATTCATGCTGCCTTCGCGACATCAACCGAGCAGCCCTACAGCAAAATACACATCTCAGACTCGGCCATTCGTATTGCGCAAGCGACCATCGACCCAACGGTCAAGCAAACCGTGTTGGGAAGAATACAAGCCCTTGCCTCACAGGTCCAACTTCCCTTCCTGCATCGCGTACAACCGCTATTTTTGGTCAATCCCAACGCAAGCGAGCTCTTGATACAACGTCGCTGGGCTCCAGAGAGTTTTTCAACACTAATCGTCGCATTGGTCCAGCAATGGCCCGACTGCTTAATCCTCATTACAGGTTCCCCCGCCGAGCATACGTACGTTGAAAATGTTCGCCTCGGTGCCAACGTGCCTAATGCACTGAACTTCGCGGGGCAAGTCAGTTTCTCGGAACTGCCCGCACTGTATACACTTGCAGATGTCATGCTCACTAACGACTCAGGGCCGGGTCACTTTTCATCCGTAACAGGTCTACACACTGTCGTCCTGTTCGGACCCGAAACACCAGCGCTCTATGGCTCGCTCGGAAAATCCATTCCCATCACTGCGCAACTCGCCTGCTCCCCGTGTGTGAGCGCAGCCAATCATCGCAAGACTCCTTGCTCAGATAATGCCTGCATGCGCGCCATCACTGTTGAACAAGTCATGCAAAAAATGATTGTGCAATTCACGGCGTCGCGCACATGACACTACCTTCGCGTTCGAACATCAATATGGGTAACCTGAATACCGTTCAAAAAAAAGACTTTTTGTGGTGTGCAGTACCTTTAGTGTTGTGGGCACTTTGCTGGTCCTTCTTCCCCGAGCCCGGTCTATTTCTCTTTCTTAATCAAACCGCACGCATCCTACCTGACATAGCATGGGTGACCTTCAATATGCTTGGTAACGGCTGGAGTGTTTACGCTCTACTTTCACCGCTACTGATTTTCGCTCCGCGTCTATTAATTGGTTCAATCTTAGCGGGTGCGATCGCCGGCGCGCTATCCCGCTTGCCCAAACATTTCCTTGAAATGCCTCGCCCGGCGGGCGTTCTAGATCAGACTAGCTTTTATATTTTAGAACGCCCCCTGACCTCATTTGCCATGCCTTCAGGGCATACGCTCACTGCCTTTGCGGCACTCTCAGGAATTTATTTTGCAATGGACCGCAATCGTCGCGGTCCTTTTTTTTGGTTATTTATTTTGGCGGCGTTTGGAGGTTTGGCGCGCATCGCCGTCGGTGCGCACTGGCCTTCAGACGTATTTGCCGGTGCGGCACTTGGGATTTTTGGTGGACTGCTGGGCGGTCATTTTAGTCACCGTCTTCCCGCCTCGGTGCTGCACGACACCTCATGGCTTTTACGGGTAATCGGACTGGCTGCAGCGCTATGCGCCTACATACTTTTGACGAGCAAAATCGATTTCACCATCGCCAAACCCGTTCAACTGGTCCTTGCCTTTTTAGCGCTCACAAGCGTGTTGATATTTTTTTGGCGAAGCTTTCGCTCCGCCAAACGTCACAACTAACCCGCCCTTACTTCTGGCCAGTCTCTGCTTTGTAACGCGCTAAGTTCTCTGCGTTAGGTGGGTATAGACCAGGCAGCGCCTGCCCATTTTCAACTTGTTTCATAATCCACACTTCCAGTGCCTCTTGCGACGCAGCGCTTGCAACCACATCATCGAGGAAGGCTGCAGGGATCAAGACAGCGCCATCGTCATCCACCACCACAACGTCACCAGGAAACACCGCGACGCCACCACAGCCAATCGGCTGCTGCCAATCGACAAAGGTCAAGCCGGCAACAGATGGCGGAGCAGCAGCGCCTGAACACCACACAGGCAAACCGGTACCCAAGACACCAGCCAAATCGCGTACAACACCATCGGTGACCAGTGCAG
>CANFEI010000197.1 GCA_947445495.1 Alcaligenaceae bacterium | reverse complement strand
ACCCCTGACACAACGCTCGCGATGCCATCAAACTTTCAATGGATAAGCGGCGATCTCACCCAGGACGGCACGCTGGCCCAGTTGCCGCACGACATCACTCACATTGTGTTCGCTGCAGCACCAAACGCACGCACGCCTGCGGACTACGAGGCAGTCTACCTGCATGGGTTACAGCACGTCATCCGGGCCTGCGCATCGCCTTCGCTTAAGCGAATTGTATTTGTCTCTTCCACGGCTGTGTACAGTGACCACGGGGATCAGTGGGTGGACGAAGAGACACCCACCGAGCCAGCGCACTTCAATGGCAAGACGCTCTGTGCGGCTGAGCAGTGGTTGCAAGCGTACGGCGTAAAGCACCACGTTGAAACGCTCAGTTTGCGCTTATCCGGGATCTACGGGCCGGGTCGCAATTTCTTGCTTGATCGTCTGCGCTTGGGGCAAGCCGCAGCGCCTGTGGGAGAGGCCCATTGGGCTAATCGTATTCATGTCGAGGACGCAGCGGCCGCGATCGTCCATCTTTTGACGCTCAATCAACCTGACTCAACCTACCTTGTGACGGATAGCACCCCTCTGCCGATGCGTACGCTTTATGAAGCGTTGGCAAAACTCGTAGGAGGCCCTTGTCCACCTGTGGGTCCAGCACCTGCGATGGTCGGCAGCAAACGGCTCAGTAATAAGCGTCTACTTAGAACAGGGTTTGCGCTACGCTGGCCAGACAGT
Organism: Alcaligenaceae bacterium; assembly: GCA_947445495.1. Next base: position 2,995 of record CANFEI010000197.1, on the reverse strand, counting down.
CGCGAGGGCTATGCTGCTTCGCTCACTAAGCAGGATAATTGATCTCTAGGATATCGAGCTCTTCGATACCACCTGGTGTGCGCAAGGTCACCACATCACCGACTCGACTTTTTGTCAGCGCACGCGCCACCGGAGACACCCAGCTGATTTTGCCCTGCAAGGGCTCCGCTTCATCGACGCCTACGATCGTCACGTGGTGTTCCTCACCATCCTGATTCACGTATTGCACCGTCGCACCAAAAAATACCTGATCGCGATTAGTCTGTGCAGCTGGGTCGACGATCTCGGCGAGTTCCAGACGCTTCGTTAAGAATCGCATACGACGATCGATTTCTCGAAGACGTTTTTTGCCGTAGAGGTAATCACCGTTCTCAGAACGGTCACCGTTAGACGCCGCCCAAGAAACGATTTTCACCATCGCAGGACGCTCGTCGTTCATGAGATGCGCTAACTCCTCACGTAGAGCCGCGTAGCCCTGAGGCGTCAGATAGTTTTTTGTACCCTTGGGCAACGCCAGCGCCTCAGGAAGATCCTCATCTTGATCACCCTCTTGTTCTTTTACAAACGCTTTGTTCATAAAATCTTAAACCAAGACGTCCCATACGGGCTTCAGATCGCTCGGCAAGGGTGGCAAACTACCCAAGTCGTAACGCCCCTCGCCGGGGCCGTGAAAATCAGAGCCACACGACGCCAAAAAGCCATACTGCCTAGCGACGCCGGCATAGGTTTGATACTGCCCAGGATGATGACTACCTGTAATGACTTCAATCCCTTTTCCACCCAACTCTTTAAATGCCGTAAAAAACGCATCAAATTGTGTTTGCGTAAAGTCATAGCGGCCTGGGTGCGCAATCACTGCCGCACCGCCCGCATGATTGATCCAAGAGATCGCTTGATCTAAGGCTGCCCATTGCATCGGCTCATGTGCAGGGCCGCCATCATGCAAGTAGCGATTAAAGGCGGTTTGCACGTCGGGACAGAACTTAGCCTGATGCAAATAGCGTCCGAAGTGGGTACGGCTGATCAGCTCAGGATTACCCGCTAGCTTTGACGCTCCTTCAAAGGCACCCGGCATACCCAACTCTGCTAACCGATCGCCGATACGTCGTGCGCGACCAGAGCGGCCACTGCGTGTGATGCGCAGGCCTTCAGTGAGCACCGTGTTGTGCGGATCAACTCCCAAACCAACAATATGGACAGTCTTACCTGCCCACGTGACCGAGATCTCCACACCACACAGATAGTCCAGTCCGATTTGCTGCGCAGTCTGCTGCGCGAGCACTTGCCCAGCGAGCTCATCGTGGTCTGTCAACGACCATAAAGTCACGCCGCGTTCTTTTGCTCGACGCGCGACAACATCAGGCGCAAGCAAACCATCCGACACAGTCGAATGGCAATGCAAATCAGCACAAAAGGACGTGGTTCGTTCAGACATACAATCTAGCCATCCAAAACTAAGTGGAACTCAAAAAATCTTCAATACAACGGACTTGATCAGCCGCCATCAGTGTTGGCGCGTGTCCAACCCCAATCATCCGCACCGCCTGAGCATTTTTATTACGGTCAAGCATTTGCGACAGCGTCTGCTCAGATAATAAGTCCGAATCATTACCACGCACGATCAGCGTCGGACAACGTAGTGAATCGAAGGCAGACCACAAGTAGGCCTCTCCTTGCGCGGCTGCCTCAGACGTCATTACCTTGAACGGCTCAGCCAAAGCCAAATCGTAATGCTTGATCCATTTACCGTCTTGTTCAAGATAGGTGTGACGCGTCAGCGTCGCCCACTGCTCTGGGGAGTGCGGCCCAAACGAAGCCGCCGTCTGCTGAACATATTGAACCGCCTGTGCGAACGAATCAAAGCTCACTGCCTCGCCCACATACTGCCCAATGCGCGCGAGAGAAACGGGTTCGATATACGGACCGACATCATTCAAAATAAGACGATCTAAACGCATACCGGTTGGCGGCAACGGCGTAGCTATGCGCGCGGGCAACGACTTTTGCGCCTGGGTCGCTGTAGCAGCGATGAGGCCCGCGTAGGCCAAACCGATCAAGCCGCCCATCGAGGTGCCGACCCAAGAAAGCCGCTCGGGCTGAAGCCTGGCAATCAAGGTAACCATGTCGCTGGTGTATTGCGGTACGGCATAAAACAGAGGCTGACTGAGCCAATCAGACAGCCCTCTGCCGACGACATCCGGGCACACCACGCGATAGCGCTGCGATAACGCGTGGGCCAGCACATCAAAATCACGACCGGTGCGCGTCAACCCGTGCACACACAACACCACATCTCTGTTTTGTGGATCACCCCATTCCCAAACCGCCATCCGGTGCGTGCCCGCAGGGCTCACACAAGAAACCGCCTCAAGACGTGGTGAGTGATCCGCCATTTATTTTTTCAACATGCCCGCGTTACGAGCATCTTCCATGACGAGCGGCTCTTTCTCTTTCATGAAGGCTGAAATTTTGTCGAGCGGAATATCCACAAGCACAAACCCACCCTCTTCTAGACGCTTCTTGGTGGCCGCATCCGCGTTCAGTTTCGCCATGTAATCAGACATTTTTTTCTGGATATCCATCGGCGTACTTTTAGGCATACCAATACCACGGTAGGCACCGTCCACCCAGTTCAGCCCCAGTTCTTTAAAGGTGGGAACATCTGGTAAGGCGGGATGACGCGTCTCTGTGGCCACAGCCAGCGTACGCACACGCGCTTTTTGTTGAATCGCTAACGGCAAATAGCCCATCGCGCCATCGACGTGCATGCCGATCAGCGAAGAAATCAAGTCCCCTGTTCCTTTGAATGGAACATAATTCACTTTGACGCCGGCAAGCTTATTCAAACGTTCCGTTGCCATGTGATTAGCCGAATATTGCGCGGAACCTGCGAGCGTCATCTTGCCTGGATTCTTCTTGGCCGCCGCAACGAAATCTTGATAGGTTTTGTAAGGACTATCCGCAGAGACCATCAACGCATCAGGCGTGAAATGGT
>CANFEI010000196.1 GCA_947445495.1 Alcaligenaceae bacterium | reverse complement strand
TTGACCACACTAGCTTCATTCGGTTTGATCATGCTGTTGTCGCGTGACGGTTTTGAGTGCGAAAGCATTGATGACCTCAAAGGTCTGAATCGTCGCAGTCCTTGGGTCGCCGCGATAATGCTGATTTTGATGTGTTCGCTTGCAGGCTTGCCACCACTCGTGGGCTTCAATGCGAAGCTCTTGATTCTGCAAGGTCTATTGCAATCAGACCGCCTGTGGCTTGCCGTGGTTGCTGTGTTGTTTTCACTGATCGGCGCGTTCTACTACCTGCGTATTATCAAAGTAATTTATTTTGATGAGCCGGCCGAAAAATCAGTGCTCGCACCTGCAGCGCCGGTACTGCCGCGTACGCTATTGCTTGTAAATGGCTTGCTGGTGCTGGGCCTTGGCTTAATGCCTGGTGGGTTGATTGCGCTTTGTCTGCAGGCGATGCGCGCCACCCTCTCGTTTTGAGCACTGAGCCCATCCTGTCGCGCACGCGCCGCCCCAAACTGCGATGAATCAAAACGCTGCGATTTGGCTATTGCTTATATTGGCTTTCGCAGCGGCCAACCTCCCTTTTTTGAATGAACGTGTGTTTGGCTTGTTTGCGTTAAAGGGCCCTAAGCCCTTTGTGCTGCGCGTGTTCGAGCTGATCGTTTTGTATGCGTCGATTGGCGCAATCGGCTTCACATTTGAACGAATGATTGGTAATGTCTTCGCACAGCGCTGGGAGTTCTACGCCACTACGTTCACGTTGTTTGTCGTGATGGCATTTCCCGGATTTGTCTTGCGCTATCTGCTCAGGCGCTAGGCCTTAGGCCTCAAACCAGTTCAACACACCATCAAGACCCGTGACGTTCAGGGCGAACTTGGCCTGTGCACGCACCACAGGTTTGGCGCGATACGCAACCGAGTAGCCTGCCAAGCCAAGCATTTTCAAATCATTGGCACCATCTCCAATCGCAATAATTTGCTCTGGTGTGGCGCCGCAAGCGTCTGCGAAAGCACGCAGCGTGTCCGCTTTGCCCTGTGCGTCTAGGATACGGCCCACGACTTGGCCGGTGAGTAGACCGTTCTCAGCGCCTAAAACGTTGGCGTGTGCGGCATCTAGGCCAATGCGTGCCTTGAGCTTTTCAGTAAAGAACGTAAAGCCACCCGAAACAAGTAATACTTTCAAGCCCGCTTGCTTGGCGGTCGCGACTAATTGTTCGGCGCCCGGATTAAACCTCAGCTTTTGTTCGTAGACGGATTGCAAGACCTCGGCCGAGAGGCCTTTGAGAAACGCGACCCGCCTTGTAAGGCTTTCAGAAAAATCCTTGATTTCCCCGCGCATCGCGGCCTCGGTGATCGATGCGACTTGCTCTTTCACGCCGCCAAAGGCAGCGATTTCATCAATGCATTCGATGTTAATGAGTGTCGAATCCATATCCATGGCGAGCACTTTGCAGTCACTGAGTCGATTGCCCGCCGTAACGTAGGCGGTATCGACCAGACTGCGGTCGCCCCAGGCGAGTATTTCCGCACGCATCTCGGCGCTGTCGTTCACAGCGAGCAGTCGTGCGGCCGTCGTGCCGACGCGCCGTACGCCAGAAGCTTCTGCAATCGCCGCAGCTTGCTCGATCAGATCTGTCGATAGTGCTGGGGACTGAATCACAAGGTGGGTTGTCGTCATGGTCGGGCAGTGTGGTAGAGGGAGAGAGAGGTGTCTTTAAACCAAAGAGCGCAGTACCGTGCGGGTTGCTTCAAATCGGGCCTGTACATCGACTGCTTTGATTTCAATGCGCAGTTTGTCTTGTCCGGCAAAGCGAATGTGCTTTTGCTTTTGTACCAGTTCAATGAGTCGAAGTGGGTCAATTATCGTATTTTGCTTGAAGTGCAATAAGATTTGGGACTCGCTGGTATCGATTTTTTGAATCCCGAGCGGCAACCCGAGTAGACGCAGCTTGTGTGTTGAGATCAAGGTGCGTCCAGCCTCTGGCAGTTTGCCAAAACGGTCGATGAGCTCTTCTTGGAGGGCGATCAGAGCATCTTCATCCGTCGCGCTGGATAGCCGCTTGTATAGGGACAGGCGCGCATGCACATCGGCGCAGTAGTCAGAGGGCAGGAGTGCAGGTGCGTGAAGATTCACTTCGCAACCCGCACTGAACGGGGCGTCCAGATCCGGTTCGACGCCTGCCTTTAACGCGCGCACGGCTTCATTGAGCATGTCGTTGTACATGGAGAAGCCGATTTCTTGGATATTTCCGGACTGTGATTCGCCGAGAACCTCGCCGGTTCCGCGGATCTCGAGGTCGTGCATGGCCAGGAAGAAGCCGGAGCCCAATTCTTCCATCGCCTGAATCGCTTCCAGCCGTTTCTTAGCATTCTTGGTGATGGCATCTTCGCCAGGCGTCATGAGGTAAGCATAAGCCTGATGGTGCGAGCGACCCACGCGACCGCGCAACTGATGTAGCTGTGCCAAGCCGAACTTGTCGGCGCGGTGAATGATGATGGTGTTCGCGCTTGCCACATCGATGCCCGTTTCAATAATGGTTGTGCACAGCAAGACATTGAAGCGCTTCTGATAGAAGCCTTTCATCACCTGTTCGAGATCGCGCTCCCCCATTTGTCCGTGGGCCACCGCGATGCGTGCTTCGGGCACCAGCTCCTCAAGCCTTGCTCGGCGGTTGTGAATCGTTTCCACTTCGTTATGCAAGAAATACGCCTGTCCGCCGCGCTTGAGTTCGCGCAGCAGGGCTTCGCGCATGGTGCTGTTATCTTCGCGGCGCACGAAGGTCTTGATGGCGAGTCGTTTTTGTGGCGCCGTGGCAATCACAGAGAAGTCTCGGATGCCCTCAAGCGACATGCCGAGCGTGCGAGGAATCGGCGTGGCGGTCAGCGTCAGAACGTCGACCTCGGCGCGCAGCGCTTTGAGTACTTCTTTTTGGCGCACACCAAAACGATGTTCTTCGTCGATGATGACAAGACCGAGTCGTTTAAAGTTGACATCTTTGGACAGTATCTTGTGTGTCCCGATGATGATGTCGATTGTCCCGTCGCGGATACCGTCGATCGCGCTACTGATTTCCTTTGCTGACCGAAACCGTGAGAGCTCTACGACCTTGACTGGCCAATCGGCAAAGCGATCAGTAAACGTTTGTGCGTGCTGTTCGGTGAGCAGTGTCGTGGGGCATAGTAGGGCGACTTGCTTGCCATTCGCGATGGAGAGAAAGGCAGCGCGCAAGGCGACTTCGGTTTTGCCAAAGCCGACATCGCCGCAGACGAGGCGATCCATTGGTTTGCCCGAGGTCATGTCGGCCAGTACACATTGAATGGCAGCGGCTTGGTCGGCGGTTTCTTCAAAACCAAAGCCTTCAGAGAAAAGTTCGTAATCGCCTAAGGGCAGCTTGAAGGCAAAGCCTTGCCGCGCTGCGCGCTTCGCGTACAAATCAAGAAGTTCAGCAGCGGTGTCGCGCACCTGTTGTGCCGCTTTGCGCCGTGCTTTATCCCACTGCCCTGAGCCCAGCAGGTGTAGAGGTGCGGTTTCGGGGTCACTGCCGCTGTAGCGTGCAATCACGTGCAGTTGCGAGACCGGCACATAGAGCATGCTTTTATTCGCATATTCGAGATGAAGGAATTCCAGCTCGCCTTCACCCATATCAAGATTGACTAGGCCATGATAGCGACCAATTCCGTGTTGAGCGTGCACTACGGGATCGCCCTCGCGCAGCTCAGAAAGATCTCGCACCATCGCTTG
>CANFEI010000195.1 GCA_947445495.1 Alcaligenaceae bacterium | reverse complement strand
GCATAGGAGAACAGATTGGAACAAGCAATCGTGCAAAAATAAGCAAACATCATAAAAACCATCCTCATGAATCTCCGTATCTATCGCGCTGTTGGCTTCACAGGCATCGCACAAATCCTGGCCAGCGCCGGCTCGCATTACCTTCCTGCCGTTACCGTCATTCCAGCCAGCAAGGATCTCGGTTTATCACCCGCGACAATCTTTGCGGCATTCTCTTTGGCGCTCTGCGTATCCGCCTTTGCAGGTCCCTATGTCGGTCGTCTGGTTGACCGCTTTGGGGGAAGACCTGTCTTAATGATGTCTAGCGTATCGTTCGCGATCGCGCTCACCCTACTGGGCTTTTCTCAAGGCTTGATCTCTGTGCTCATTGCCTATGCCATCCTGGGCTTTGGCATGGCCTGTGGGCTCTTCGAAGTCGCCTTCGCCACCATCGTCCGTCTATTCGGTAAAGAATCACGCAATCCCATTACTGGTGTCACACTGATCGCGGGGTTTGCAAGCTTGGTCGGGTGGACCGCCTCCGTCTACATTGAGTCGCACTTTGGTTGGCGTGGCACCTGCTGGTTCTGGGCGGCAACCCACATACTCATTGGCTTACCCGTCAATGCGTTGGTACCCAAACCAACTCCCTCAACGACACCCAAACAAGTACCGGCCACCGAACCACAAGTCGTTACCTCGGCCTCACAGGCACCCACCTCTGCGTCATCGGCGCCGGATGGTCCCGGCAAATACACTGGCTTGATGCTTGCCTTTGTCTTTGCGGCAAGTTCGTTCGTCGGGATGGGCTTAATGACGCACATGCCGCGCATGCTTGAGGGCATCGGCGTGCCGCTTGCCGTTGCCTTTGCCATCGGCGCCTTTGTCGGCCCCTCGCAGGTGCTAGGTCGTTTACTGGATTTCTTTTTTATGCGGCGCTGGCATCCCCTGATAAGCGCTCGCATCGCAGCCTTCGCTCATCCTGTCGGCGCGACACTGCTCTTGATATTTGGTGCACCGTTTGCCGCCGTCTTCGTGGTCTTGCACGGCTTAGGCAATGGAATCCTCATTATTTCTCGGGGGACACTGCCTCTAGCGATCTTCGGGACAAGGGGCTATGGACAGCGCCAAGGATGGCTCATGATGCCTTCTAAGTTTGCCCAGGCGGCCGCACCTTTTCTCTTTGGCTTAGCGGTAACGGAGTGGGGCTCTCACGCCTTATGGCTTTCCGCGGGTCTGGGCATAGGCATCTTTGCTGCACTGTGCCTCATCTCAAGCAAATACCAACCAGACTAACGAATGCCTCGGGCCACGACAGATCTGGCGAAACAATTTAAAAATTCTTTGACGACACAGACGATCATGACCACTGAAACAAAAGAACCAAGTCGCAGCACACCTTTATGCAAAAAAGATTTTTCTTTTTTTGATCCAGTTACTTTGCGCTGGGCCGACAACGACTCCTACGGACATGTCAATAACGCGCACTACTATTCATTTTTTGATACCGCTGTCGATGCATTTTTGTTGCACTATGCCCTGCGACCCCATATTTCCGGTCGCTATCAGACATTAGTAGTCGCCTCCGAATGCCGCTACTTCAGTCAAGTCTCGGCACCTGGCACCATTCAAGTAGGCGTTCGGCCGCATCGCCTTGGACGCAGCTCCATCACTTACGAAGTCGCTGTCTTCACAGCAGACTTAGATCAGGCCGCCGCACAAGGCCTCTTTGTGCACGTCTGCGTCGATAAACAATCGCAACGCCCCGAGGCGCTGCCTGCAGGGTTCCGTGACGCCATCGACAAACTGAGATCCGTTTGATCTCAGTCTCATTTAGCCAGCCGTTATTGCCGCTCAATACCCGAGATCTTGACGAGCTCGCCCCACAGATCATAGTTCTGCTTCACGAACACGCCAAAGTCGGCTGAGGTTGGACTCACTACAACTTCAGAGCCTAAGGCTATGAGTTTTTTACTCGTCTCAGGATCTTGCAGCGCACGATTAAGTGCTGCATGAATCTTTTCGACGACAGGTTGTGGCGTGCCCTTCGGTGCGAACATACCAATCCATGCGCCAAGATTAAAGTCTTTGATACCTTTCTCTTCAAGCGTGGGTATCGCTGAATCCATCTCAGCACGTCGGCTGGTACTCACTGCCAATGCATTGAGTCGACCAGACTTGTAGTGGGGGTGCACGGTGACCATCGTATCGAAGGTCGCATCAACGTTCCCGCCAATCACATCTGCTTGCGACTGCGAGCTACCTTGATATGGCACATGCACCATTTTTAAATTTGCTTTGGTCAACAACATCAGCATGACTAGATGACTGGTGGTGCCATTACCAATTGAGGCATAGGTCAACTTCTCTGGATTGGCGCGTGCATAAGCAGCAAATTTCTCGAATGTATCCAAGCCTTTGGTTTTATTCGTCACCAACATCATCGGTAGCCATGAGGTCTGACCAATAGGCACAAAGTCTTTAAGGGGGTCATAAGGCAAGTTCTTGAACAGATGGGCAGCCGTATTCATTGGCGCTGTCGCGCTAAGCAGTAAGTTATAGCCGTCGGGTTTGGCTTTAGCGACCTCGGCGGGCGCTAATGTGCCACCTACTCCAGGCTTATTTCGAACGATGATCGGTTGCCCCAAATCCTTACTCATCTTCTCGCCCAAAATCCTGGCGATCGAGTCTGTCGAAGTGCCTGGCGGGAATCCCACATGGATCGATATCGGCTTGTCGGGAAAACCAACTTGTGCAACTGCACATTGCATGCCCCACATTCCGAGCACACTCGCCAAAATCACCTTGGACATCGATTTGCTTAGCTTTACCATTTTATTGTCTCCCGACTCAGCTTTTCTTACACAGCTATTTGAACCTCAATTATGCCCTTTTTAAGGGCCGTGTCGACAGTTCGTTCCGCTAGCGAGTAAGATTAATGTCATTGAATCCATTGCATAAAAGGATTATTAAGACATGTCACACGTGGTCACCAGAGAACAGGCCCTCAACGAGCGTCATTACTACAAACTCCCAAACGGTACCGACACTTGGGTTTCCTCTTGTGTAGGGATGAACTCGGTTGAGCGCAGGGCAAAAGGTATGCCTGCACGAGCCCCCGAGTCCTTTCCTCCCCCTTTAGAACCCATCGCATTTTTAGTCGAGCAAGGCGCCAACTCATCGATTCCTGGCCATTATCATCAAGCCGATCAGTTTCAGGTGTTTGTGTCTGGCGAAGGAAAATTTGGGATCAAGCCCATTGAAGGCATGACCGTGCACTATGCCATGGCCTTCACGCCCTATGCGCCGATTCATGCAGAAGACACGAATATCGAGTACTACACCTTGCGCAACGGCTGGGATCCTGGCGCGCGCTGGATGCCCGAGCACAAGGATGCGCTGAAAGGCAAAACAAAATCCTATCGTCACGGCTTAGGATTGATCCCCGCCTTAATCGGTGACGCTGATGGTCCAAACAACATTGATGGCATCAAAACCCATGCTGTCGTGCCTGCTGAAGCGGACGGACTCGTTGCAACCCTCTACCAAACCACCTCAGCACAAACCATTTCTGGACCAGCACCCGACACTGGCCGCGGCCAATACTGGATGGTCTTGCGAGGCACCTGCACAATTAACGGCGAAGATGCATTTGAACGCTCATTGATTTTTATTGCCCCTACAGACAAAGCCCCCATCGTGCAATCCTCGAGCACGGGTGTTGCGATGATGTGTATGCAG
>CANFEI010000194.1 GCA_947445495.1 Alcaligenaceae bacterium | reverse complement strand
CTTCTGTCGGTGTTCCATCAAAATATGACTTAGTTTCTTCCGCCTAAAGGAGCAGTAAATAAATGAAGAAAATTCTTCAAGTGTGTCTTGTGGCGCTGGTCTCCTGTGGGTTCTCTGCGGCGGGTCTCGCCCAGAGCTATCCCAATCGCCCCATCAAAATGATTGTCCCCTTTCCACCAGCAGGTGCTGCGGATATGACGGCCCGTATCGTGATGAAAGCCCTTTCTGAGGACGTGGGACAGACTATCATCATCGATAATCGTGGTGGAGCTGACGGTGCGATTGCTGGAATGGCGACGATTAACTCGCCCGCCGATGGTTATACCTTGCTGTTTGCAACGACGACAGGCATGAACGCGGCGCCAACGATGCGCAAGGTACCCCCTTATGATCCTTTGACCGCATTTACGCCGATTTCTATGGTCGGAAAATTCGGTTTCTTTCTATTCATCAACGCCGATTTGCCCGCTAAAAATATGGCAGAGTTCTTGGCATATGTCCGGGCTAATCCAGGTAAAGTGAATTACGGGAGTGGGAACGGCACTAGCATTTTGACGACTGCTCAGTTTGCCCAAAAAGCCAAACTTGAGATGGTCCATGTTCCATATAAAGGAGACGCACCTGCGACGACTGATTTGATCGCGGGTCGAATTCAGGTATTGCTAGGAACGCCAGGTTCCGCGTTGCAGCAGGTTCAAGAGGGACGCTTGAGAGTTCTGATGACCTCGTTGCCTAATCGAAGTCCGCTGGCTCCAAACACTCCCACGGCAGAAGAGGTTGGGATTCAGGGGATGACCATTGTGCCTTGGGCGGGTCTGTATGGACCCGCGGGCATCCCTAAGGAGGTAGTCGATCGTATAGCACTGGCCATGAAGAACGTTGCAGCGCGTAAAGATGTTCGCGATGCACTAGGCAAGATTGCTTTTGAAGTTCAAAGCTCCACCCCGGCTGAGATGGCAAAGTTCAATAAAGATCAGCTCGAGACTTGGAAAGTCACGGCTGATTCTGTGAACCTCGAACGTAACTAAAATTAAAGGCGATCGCCTTCAGTCGGCCACAGTCGCTCACTTGCCCAGTTCGGGGATCGGTATAGCCCCTTCCGGTAACGGTGAGCGATTGACATTCAGCGCCATCGCGACCATCACGTAGTAGCCACTAACGACCATCAAGTCAACCACACCTTGTTCGCCAAAGAGATCAAGAACAGCCTTGTAATGGGCGTCGCTCACACTGTGCTTGGTGTGCAACTCATTACAAAAGTTGTAGACGGCTTCTTCATCGGCTTGCATGTTTGAGGGACGCTTGCCTAAAGCGAGCTCTTCACCAATGGATGGTGCCAGACCTTCTTTGAGGGCTAAGCGCAAATGTGCATACCATTCATATTGAGCGGTCCAAGTGCGAGCTGTAATAAGAATCGCAAATTCATTGAGTCGTTTTGGGATTGTGCTGCCGAAGCGGAGGTATTCGCCCACTTTGCGCATGCGATCTGCTAAGACTGGACTGCGTAAAAAAACATTGAAAGGGGCCCCTAGGCTGGTGGCGCCTTGCACAACACCCTTGCTACCCGTGCCAGAAATTGGGCCAGCCATCAGGGAGTTGAAGTAAATCTTCTGATCATCGGTCATCTGATCGACGTGAATGCGGTCAAAGCGTTGTTGGTCGTTCGCAGAGTTGCTCATCTTTAATATCCGTTAATGTTTGTTTGGGGTCTATGTTTGCTAGGCTATAACTGGAAGAACGATCGTGTTGTAGCGATGAATGATGCTGCGCGTGCGACGCGGATCGCGAATCTCAAGTTCCATACAAGAGGCAGGCCGAATACCTTCGCCCTTCGCATTTTTGATCGCACCCAGTGTGCCGCAGGAAATAAAACTTCCCGATTCAGGTGTAGTCGAGGGGAAGAAGCCGTCACGTAGAGAGTTCAACGGTCGGATCGAGGCAAAGGTCCCCTTCTGATAGGGGATCCATTTTCCGTCCTCCAGAATGCGCGAGTGGAGCTCAATCTCGTCTTGATAGCCCACCACATCGATCCAGCGCCAGGCGGCTGTTGCAATGGGCTTAGGGCACATTTGCTTGGAAACGGCGACCGAATAGGTTTCTACTTTGCGGTCTGTGTGATCTGAACCAACGGTGAGCCACCATTCGTTATGTGCAAAAAAGAGAACGGGTTCAGCCTCGCCCGAGCTGTCCGAGCCGATGACCTCGATGTGTTCGGCTTGCGTTAATAAAAGTGCGCTACCTCGATAGTACAGTGGTACCGTCGAAGGGGCAGGGACACCGAGCAATTCTAGTTCGTGGATGTGATGTTGAATGGCCGCTGCATCGCGCCCGGTCCAGCCTGCGATAACGAGCTTTGTTGTCGGGACTGAGGCCCACGAGAGTTGTACGGTGCCATCGGTTGCGAAAGACTCGCAGGCAAAAGAAAGTTCAATAGCCATGGTTTGCTTCAAAAAAAGGAAAGATGATTAAACGAGCTGCCCGAAGGATGGGGCGGTTGCCTATTGAAATTCGTTTTCAGTCAAGAATACCTACGATTGGTTGACGGTGGCATTATCAACTAAAAATTCCCACCCCAAATGCCGCTTACATCAGCCTGACAGGATTGGGGATTAACCCTAGATACGCTGGGATCGCCAGAATCTAAACTTTTGCAACAAATGACCCATAAGTTCGGTGTGGGCCTGTTGTATTCATCGCGGTGCATCAAAAGCAACGCATAGACCTTGGTATTTAAAAACCCTTAGGAGACATGTATGAGTTCAGTTAAACCAGCAAAAAATACAGCTAAGACACGACGCAAATTTTTGACAGGTGCTGCTGCCGGTACTGGCGCAGCCGCGCTCGGTTTCCCAATGGTGTCGCAAGCACAAACGATTAATTTTCGTTTTCAGTCGACTTGGCCTGCGAAAGATATTTTTCACGAGTACGCATTGGACTATGCGAACAAAGTAAACGCGATGTCCGGCGGCCGCCTGAAGATTGAAGTATTGCCGGCCGGTGCGGTTGTTCCAGCGTTTGGTTTGCTAGATGCTGTGTCAACCGGTACGCTCGATGGCGGGCATGGTGTGTTGGCCTATTGGTACGGTAAGAGCAACGCTTTGGCACTGTGGGGATCAGGTCCTGCCTTCGGTATGGATCCGAACATGGTAATTGCCTGGCATGAGTACGGCGGTGGTAAGCAGCTGCTCGAAAAGATTTACGCAGGCCTAAAAATGGATGTGGTGTCGTTTGTTTACGGCCCGATGCCTACGCAACCCTTGGGTTGGTTCAAAAAGCCAATTACAAAAGCAGAGGATTTCAAAGGCCTGAAGTATCGCACTGTCGGTCTCTCCATTGAGATCTTCAATGCGCTTGGCGCATCCGTTCAGGCTCTGCCTGGTGGCGATATTGTCCCCGCATTGGATCGCGGCGTGTTGGACGCAGCAGAATTTAACAATGCCTCGTCAGATCGCACACTTGGTTTTGCGGATGTATCCAAGGTTTGCATGCTGCAGAGTTTCCACCAGTCGGCAGAGCAATTCGAGATTTTGTTTAATAAAAAGAAGTTTGATGCACTCGCTCCAGAGCTGAAGTCTATTATTTCTATCTCGACTCAAGCCGCATCGGCTGAGATGTCTTGGAAAGCAATTGATCGATACTCGCAGGACTTTGTGAAGCTTCAAACCGAAGACAAGGTTCGCTTTTATCAAACACCTAAATCAATCTTGGAAGCGCAGTTGAAAGCTTGGGACGCAATCATTGCCAAGAAGTCTGCTG
>CANFEI010000193.1 GCA_947445495.1 Alcaligenaceae bacterium | reverse complement strand
GGCTTTAAGGTTCCTGTGCTTTTTGAGGTTGTCACAAGCTTTCCTTCCGTTGAGAGTGCTAATGCCGTCAAGATCCAAAAAAATAAATTACGCGATATGGCCGATGCGTTGCTCGCCAAGCGCCCGTAACACTCCAGCCTGAGACGAGCCACTTGAAACAATCTAACGACCTTCTCTACGCGCGCAGCCCGCAACCACTGTACTTGCAAGTGGCGGCGATTGTGCGCCGGAACATTGAGCGCGGGGTCTGGCCAAGCGGACAACAGGTACCTGCGCTAGAAAACTTGGTTGAGGACCTTGGCGTCTCACGCGCGACGATCCGCCAAGCCTTTGGTCTGCTCGAGCGCGAGGGCCTCATCCATCGGTCCCGTGGTTCGGGCACCTACGTCAATGAAAACATTCCTCAACCCGTGAAACTCGCTCTTCCCACCAGCTGGAAAGAGACCGTTGCCCTATCTGCCGCCTTAGGGACGACCACACTCATGGAACTGAGCGCCGATGTACCTCTCCCTTTGCTTGGAATGGATTGCCCCTTCGATTGCAAAGGTAGCTTTCAGTATTTACAGCGTCTGCACACCACCTCAACCGGACCGTTTTGCTACAGCGAGGTCTATTTAGACCGAGACATTTATCGTCAGCATGCTACGCGTTACCGCCACGCGACCGTTGTATCGGTTTTAAACGAACTACATGGTGACAAGCTCACGCACGCCGAGCAACTCGTGAGCATCATCGAAGCGGGTGCGGACTCTGCACAAGCACTACACCTACCGCTTGCAGCGCCCGTCGCTGAGCTGCGTCGCTACGCTTGTATCGACCAACGTGTCATTTATTTTGCACGTCTGGAAATCCCCACGCGCTATGTACAAATGAAATTCGACCTTATCGAGAATCGCACATATGTTTAACCCTGACTCCTTGCGCCTACCCTTTTTTGACGACTCACATCGGGCACTGCACGACTCCGCGCACGCATGGTCGGCAATCCATCTGACCGATCGCGTGCATCACGGTAGCGTCGACTTACGCTGCCAAGAGCTGACACGCCTGCTCGGCGAGGCAGGGTGGCTACGTTATTGCGTCCCCGCAGCCTACGGTGGAATGTTTGAAGAACTTGATTCGCGCAGCCTCTGTTTGATGCGCCAAACGCTGGGATATTACGACGGTCTAGCGGACTTCGCCTTTGTCATGCAAGGACTGGGCAGCGGCCCAATCTCGCTCTTCGGCTCCGAGGCGCTCAAGCAAAAGTACTTACCGCAGGTGGCTCGCGGCACCATGCTGGCCGCCTTTGCGCTCTCCGAGCCAGACGCAGGTTCAGACGTCGCCGCGATGACCACCCGCGCCACACGTACCGCCACAGGCTATCGAATCAACGGTGTTAAAACCTGGATATCCAACGCAGATATTGCCGACTTTTACACCGTGTTCGCACGCGTTGAAAACGACGAAGCAGAAGGAGTGACCGCTTTTGTTGTTGATGCCCACACACCGGGCCTCGCGATCACAGAGCGGTTCGACGTGTGCGCACCCCATCCGATTGGTACTTTGACCTTTACCGACTGCGACATCGCTGTCGAACAACGTATTGGCAAGCCGGGACAGGGCTTTAAAGTTGCCCTACAGAACTTAGATGTATTTCGCGCGTCGGTCGGTGCCGCAGCCTTAGGCTTTGCAGAGATCGCGCTTGATATGGGCATCAAGCGCGCTACGTCGCGGTCCATGTTTGGTGCGACACTGGCAGACTTGCAAATCACGCAAGCGGCGATCGGCGACATGAGCACCGAAATCGATGCCGCGACCCTCCTGGTGTATCGCGCCGCCTGGGAACGCGACATTCTGAAGCAACGCACCACACGTTCGGCGGCGATGGCCAAACTTTTTGCCACGGAATCCGCCCAGCGCATCATTGACCGGTGTGTGCAGTTGCACGGCGGCTTAGGTGTCAAAGTTGGACACCCCATGGAAATGTTGTATCGTGAAATCAGGGCACTACGGATTTATGAAGGCGCCACCGAAGTCCAGCAGGTCGTCATTGCGCGCGAGACCATGAAAAATAAAACGGGAGGAGTATAAAAATGAACGGTTCGGAAGCAATGGTCAAGACCCTGCTCGCAGGAGAAATTGATGTATGTTTTGCCAATCCCGGCACATCAGAGATGCACTTCGTCTCGGCACTGGACCGTGCGCCAGGCATGCGCTGCATCCTCGGGTTGTTTGAAGGCGTTGTCAGTGGTGCGGCCGACGGCTATTACCGAATGGCTGAAAAGCCTGCCGCCACCCTCCTGCATCTGGGGCCTGGCTTGGGCAATGCGTTAGCCAATATTCATAACGCTAAACGTGCCAATACCGGGATGGTTAATATTGTCGGACAGCATGCGCTGGATCACATTCATAACAATGCCCCACTAAATTCGGATGTCGAGGCCGTGGCCCGTCCGATGTCCCACTGGGTCAAGACCACCATGTCGGCCAGCCTGGCGCCCTTGGATACGGCCGAGGCGATCTCACAAGCCCGCAGCACACCAGGCCGCATTGCAACACTCGTCTTACCCGCGAACTGTGCGTGGGAACCCTCTGATCC
This sequence comes from Alcaligenaceae bacterium, assembly GCA_947445495.1. Next base: position 1,199 of record CANFEI010000193.1, on the reverse strand, counting down.
TGGACACTACTCAACAGCCCCCGCGCAAACCACCGCGGCACCGCTTGCCGACTCGGTGCTCGCCATTGCCCGTTTGTTATCGGATCGCAAAACAGCCGAAGCGACAACGCTTCTGTTAGGGGGTGCTGCACTGCGTGCCAAGTCGGCACTACTCGCTGGCAAAATCGCTGCGCACACCGGCTGCAAGCTTGCCAGTGAGTCACGCAACCCGCGCCTCGAACGCGGACGCGGACGCGTCAACATCATGCCTCTGCCCTTCGCCGTCGATGCTGCAGTAGCGATGCTCAAGGACTCCAAGCACTTGGTGTTAATCGGCGGCGCTTCGCCTGTGGCCTTCTTCGCCTATCCCAACAAGCCACGCATGATTCAGCAGCCTGACTGTCAGGTACATACCTTAGCCACCTTAACGCACGATCTCCATGCAACACTACAAGCATTAGTTGACGCGCTGGGCGCTCACAACACAGCGCCCGCACAACTCTCTACAGGCCCCATCATTACCGATCTCCCTAATGGAGTACCCACGGTCGAACACATCGGTACCGTCATCACGGCATTAATGCCAGAAAACGGCATCATGGTCGAAGAGTCCGTGACCACAGGACGTCAGTTTTCAAAACTGACACATCAAGCGGCTCCCTATGACTGCATTGAGATCACAGGTGGCGCAATCGGCTGGGGGATGTCGGCTGCGGTAGGTGCCGCAGTAGCCTGCCCAGATCGCAAAGTCGTTGCCTTGATTGGTGATGGCAGCGCGATGTACACGGTGCAAGGTCTCTGGTCGATGGCACGTGAACAGTTAGACGTGACCGTTGTGATCTTTGCAAACCGTTCGTACAAAATTTTGCGTGGAGAACTGGCAAACATGGGCGGGCCGGAAGCGGGCGAAAACGCCAAGCGCATGTTAGATCTGGATCGCCCTTACATAGATTGGGTATCGATTGCGCGCGGTCATGGCGTGCCCGGACAGCAAATCTCCAATATGGAAGACTTTGCCAAAGCACTACGCATCGCCAACAAAGAGAAAGGCCCGCGCCTGATCGAACTCGTCATGTAAACCCATCACAACAATAACGATCAATCCTTCTGGAGACCACAACATGAAATGCTACTGCGTCGTTAATTTTCGTGAATCGTTGCAGATGTTAGAGGCCGAGACACCTGCGCCCGCGGGCGCACAGGTGCTCGTGCAGGTACGC
>CANFEI010000192.1 GCA_947445495.1 Alcaligenaceae bacterium | reverse complement strand
TGAAGTGTTGCGCGCCTGTGCGGCAAACATCGATGAGCTGCGTAGCAATCTACGTAAATTCATCACGGATAACACGCCCGTTATTCCGGCCGGAGCCGAAGTGGATACGCAGCCTACGCTAGGCTTTCAGCGAGTGATTCAGCGTGCGATCATGCATGTTTCGGCAGGGGGCGCATCCAAAAAACCCGTTACGGGCGCGAATGTGCTGGTTGCGATTTTTGGCGAGAAAGAATCTCACGCGGTCTACTACTTGCAACAGCAGGGCATATCTCGTTTGGATGTCGTGAACTTTTTGTCGCATGGCATCAGTAAGCAAACCTCGAGTGAGGCGCCTGCAACGAGCAAGGAACAGCAAGGTGGTGCCGAAGAGCAGCAAGGCGAGCCCAAGCAGTCACCCTTGGATTTGTATACGCAAGATTTAAACGCTGCAGCAACCGCGGGGCGAATAGACCCCTTGATCGGACGCGAGTACGAAGTCGAGCGCGTCATTCAAACGCTCTGCCGTCGGCGCAAGAACAATCCACTGTTGGTAGGTGAAGCGGGTGTCGGCAAGACGGCGATTGCTGAAGGCCTGGCGTATCGCATTACCCAGGGAGAGGTGCCTGAGGTGTTGCAGGACGCACAGGTGTTCTCGTTGGATATGGGGGCCTTGCTCGCAGGAACGAAATATCGCGGAGACTTTGAGCAAAGGCTCAAGGGTGTGCTCAAACAGCTACGCAATAACCCTCAGGCGATTTTATTTATTGATGAGATTCACACCTTGATTGGTGCGGGCTCGGCTTCGGGCGGCACGCTCGATGCGTCTAATTTGCTCAAGCCTGCGCTTTCTTCTGGCCAGTTACGCTGCATCGGCGCGACGACCTACACAGAGTTTCGCGGAGTGTTTGAAAAAGACGCGGCGTTGTCGCGTCGATTCCAAAAGGTCGATGTGGTTGAGCCAACAGTCGCGCAAACCATTCAGATTTTGCGAGGTCTCAAGGGACGCTTTGAAGAGCATCATGGCGTCAAGTACTCGAGTGCTGCATTGACTGCGGCTGCAGAGCTTTCGGCGCGACACATTAATGATCGCCACTTGCCTGATAAAGCGATCGATGTCATTGATGAGGCGGGTGCTGCGCAGCGCTTACTGCCTCGGTCGAAACAAAAGAAAGTCATTGGCAAGACAGAGATCGAATCAATTGTGTCGAAGATCGCGCGTATTCCGCCACAAACGGTCTCGAGCGATGACCGTAGCAAGTTGGCGACTCTTGAGCGCGACTTGAAAACGGTGGTGTACGGACAGGACAACGCCATTGAGGCGCTTGCCGCTGCGATCAAAATGGCGCGCTCCGGTCTCGGTCGGCCAGAAAAACCAATTGGTGCATTCTTGTTCTCTGGCCCAACCGGCGTGGGTAAAACTGAGGTTGCTCGTCAATTAGCGTTCACGCTCGGTGTCGAGTTACTGCGTTTTGATATGTCTGAGTATATGGAGCGCCACACAGTTTCGCGACTGATTGGTGCGCCACCTGGGTACGTTGGATTTGATCAGGGTGGATTGCTGACTGAGGCAGTGACTAAGCAGCCGCATTGCGTCTTGCTTTTGGATGAGATTGAAAAAGCGCATCCGGATGTATTTAATATATTGCTGCAGGTAATGGACCACGGCACGCTGACTGACAATAACGGCAGGAAAGCTGATTTCCGGAACGTGATTTTGGTCATGACGACAAACGCTGGAGCAGAAGCGCTCAATAAACCTAATATTGGTTTTTCCAACACCCGCGCGAGCGGCGATGAAATGGTCGATATAAAACGGATGTTTTCACCAGAGTTCCGCAACCGTCTAGACGCGATTGTGCCGTTTGCGGCGCTCAATGAGGATGTCATTCTGCGCGTGGTGGATAAGTTCTTGATGCAGCTCGAAGATCAACTCCATGACAAACGCGTGGATGCGTCGTTTACAGACGCCTTGCGCGCGCATCTGGGTAAGCATGGCTTCGATCCTCTGATGGGAGCGCGCCCGATGCAGCGTCTCATTCAAGATACCTTGCGCCGTGCATTGGCCGATGAATTGCTGTTCGGCAAGTTGGTGGATGGCGGCTCCGTGCTTGTAGACATCGACGCGGACGGAAAGGTGGTGCTGACTTTCGACGCCAAGCCACCTAAGTCACCTGATAAGGCTAAGGGATCGGATCAGGAAGCTGAACTCGTGCATTGATGACCACGCAGTCACTCAAGGCGCAAGCTGCCAGTGGGGCAACTTACACAGACTTCTTTTTAGTCGCTCAGGCTTTACCTGTACTGCCAAAGCCGCCCGTGCCGCGGTTCGATTGCTCGAACTCTTCCACCACATTGAACTGCACTTGCGCAATGGGCAGGACGACAAGCTGAGCGAGGCGTTCCATAGGTTGAAGTGTGTAGGCAACTTGGCTGCGGTTCCATGCAGACACCATCAAGGGGCCTTGATAGTCTGAATCGATGAGCCCGACGAGATTGCCTAGGACGATGCCGTGTTTGTGGCCGAGTCCGGAGCGCGGCAGGATGACGGCTGCATAGCCTGGGTCAGCAACGTGAATGGCTAAGCCGGTGGGGACCAGATGTGTTGCGCCTGGCTCAATGGTCAGTGGTTGATCAAGGCAGGCTCGGAGGTCAAGACCGGCCGAACCCAGTGTTGCGTAGGTAGGAAGTTGATCACGCATGCGCGGATCGAGAATTTTGACATCAATTGGTTTCATAGGAGCTCTAGCGCATTGGACGATAGGATACTTTTCGACGAGCTTGGACCGCACGTTTTTGTTTGATCACGACCCAAATCACCACTGCAATAATACACAGGGCGACCGCAGAGTAGATGGTCGAGTGTTGTGCGTGTTTCGCGGCATCCATACTGATCGCAGCAAGGTAGCCCGGGGCGAGTAGCGCAGGCATCCAAGCCGCTGCCGAGAGAATATTCGCTAATTGGAAGCGTGCTTGCGGCATCCCCATGGCGCCTGCGACAGTGGGGATGAGACTGCGCACTGGGCCAAGAAAGCGTCCGATCAACACCGCCAAAAAACCATAGCGGTAGAAAAACAAGCGTGCGCGTGCGACGTGTTTACGGTGGCTTTTCAAATAACGCCAACGTAGCACTTTAGGGCCCACCCAACAGCCTAACCAATACGACAGTGCATCGCCTATCACAGCACCTAAAAATCCCCAGAGTAGGACTTCAGCCCAAGGAAGAGAGCCATTACCGACGAGACCGCCGACCACAAACAGAAGGACAGTCGCTGGAAGCAAAATCCCAATTACAAATAGCGATTCACCCAACGCCATCAAAAACACCACTAGCCCAGCCCATTCTTGGTGGCGTTCAATGAACTGGATGCTTTGATCGATCAAACCTTGCATAGAACCCTTGGCGCTTAGGGAGTGCTAGCGAATGACAGCAGGCATACGCATTGCGATTGCCTCAATCAACTGTCGCGCGATGTCTTGTTTCGAGCTTGTCGCAAGACGATGTTCGCCCGCGTCGTCAAAGATCGAAACGGTCGTGTGATCAGCATCCATGACATGTTGCGCTAAGTTCCCCACGAGCATCGCGATGCCTTTGCGTTTGCGCTTTTCTTCTGCGTATTGCGCAAGGTTTTCGGTTTCCGCGGCAAAACCCACACACCAGGGGCCGTTGGGCAGGGCGGCGACGGTCGCAAGAATGTCGGGGTTTGGCGCAAACTCAATCTTTGGCGCACCCGCCGCATCTTTCTTTAGTTTTTCGCTCGAGGCATTCGCCACGCGCCAGTCCGCCACAGCCGCGACGGAAATAAACAAGT
>CANFEI010000191.1 GCA_947445495.1 Alcaligenaceae bacterium | reverse complement strand
CAATCGCTACAGCCACCATCATGACAGCAAGATCGTCGACCATGCCAACCGCTGTGATCACTGCGTCAAGCGAAAACACAGCATCCAGCACCACGATCTGCGTCACAATGACCCAGAAGCTCGCGTAGACGCGCGCAGTCGTCTGTGGCTGTCGATTGCCTTCGATACGCTCATGCAACTCAAGCGTCGCTTTAAAAAGCAGGAAAAAACCACCTACGATCAAAATCAGATCGCGCCCTGACAAGCTGACGGGGCCCAACACGATCCAAGGTTCTTTTAGCTGAACAAGCCATGACATCCCGGCCAAGAGCCCCAGACGCATGAAGAGCGCCAGAGAGAGGCCGATCACGCGCGCACGCTCACGCTCCGCGGGCGGAAGCTTGTCGGCAAGAATCGCGATGAAGATCAAGTTGTCGATACCGAGAACGATCTCGAGTATGACAAGGGTTAATAAGCCGACCCAAACTGTTGGGTCGAGCAGCCACTCCATGGAGGGCTCCGAGAGTTTCTAACCTAGTAATAGTAGCCGATATTAATGACCCGCTACAGATACTAGCAGTCTCTGCGGGGCTGAGTTCACACGCGATTACTTCGCACGTTCGCCCTGCACCATTCCAAGCATTTGCGTAAAAATCTTAGGCGTTGCAGCAATAACGTTACCGGACTCCATCCAAGACTGTTCGCCGTTTAGATCGCCGATCAAGCCGCCCGCTTCCAACACCATCAAACTCGCCGCGGCCATATCCCACTGTTTCAAGCCCAAGCCACAAAATCCATCTAAACGCCCTACCGCAACGTAGGCCAAGTCCAGAACCGCTGAACCCGTGCGACGCACCCCAGCGCAGCCACGTGCCATTTCTAAAAAGCGGGGCGCTGAGGTTTCGTCCGGCCCCACTGAGCCGGGCCAACGCGCACCCAACAGCGCATCGGGAAACTTCAATTGCGACGACACACGCATGCGACGATCATTTAAAAACGCTCCGCCCCCGCGACTTGCCGTAAACAATTCATTGCGGACCGGATCGTAAATGACTGCGTGATTAATCTGCCCACGCTGACGCAAAGCAATCGAGATCGCGTAATGCGGGAGACCGTGAATAAAGTTCGTCGTACCATCCAAGGGGTCAATCACCCACTCATTGGCCGCGAGCTCGCCCTCGGCCGTGTGGCCTAAAATCCCCGACTCTTCAGCCATAAACGTATGGTCTGGGTAGGCGGTACTGAGTATTTCGATAATGGCGCTTTCGGCGCCACGATCAACTTCCGTGACATAATCGCGAGGCCCTTTTCGGGTCACTTGCAGGCGCTCGAGGTCAAGGCTCCCGCGGTTAACAATCGATCCGGCTCGCCGGGCCGCCTTGATGGCGGTATTAAGCATCGGGTGCATATGCGTGTCTATTTTCAATTAGCTAAAGCGGGATTTTAAATGACTATTGATTTTTCCCGAGTCCGCTTCGTGATGACCGAGCCAAGCCACCCCGGAAACGTAGGTTCGGCGGCCCGAGCCATCAAAACCATGGGGTTTAGCGATCTCATGCTTGTTTCGCCCAAAACCGAGCAAATTACGACCCAGCCCGAAGCGATCGCTTTGGCAAGCGGAGCGAGCGATGTGCTGGCCTCGGCACAGACCGTTGAGACCCTGCAGCAGGCCCTGGCTCCAGTCACCCTAGCCTTTGCCCTGACCGCCCGAGACCGCGAGCTCGGACCACCTGTCTGCGACATCCGGGAGGCAGCGCAGATGGCGCAGGCACACTTGGCACAACATGCAAATGCGCGAGTCGCTTTGGTTGTAGGCACCGAGCGCTCCGGCTTGACCAACGAACACATCGAACTCTGTCATCGAGTCTGCCACATCCCAGCCAACCCGGCTTACAGCTCACTAAATGTCTCTCAGGCCTTGCAACTTGGTGCCTGGGAACTGCGCTATTCCCTTCTCACGGCGCATAACACTTCCAACACTGCCCCGCTTAGCCCCGCCACCGCGCGCGCAAGCAAAGATCCAGGCAGCGAGCCCGCAACTGGGCAAGCGGTGCAAGCCTTACTCATACACTGGCAAGAGGCCCTCGAGGTTGTCGGCTTTTTAGATCCCTATCACCCCAAGAAACTGATGCCGCGTATGCGACATCTATTTAACCGTGGAGACCTGACCCAAGACGAGGTCGATATGTGGCGCGGTGTCTGTACAGCCATGATTGCAACCGCTCGTGGAATCAGACACGACCACCCTTCGCGTTAAGCGGGGTAATCGCGCCGCACAGTGAGATTTGCGCTAAGCTTTAACCACCATGTTTAACTCTTTGCGCGAAAACATCGCCTGCATTCTCGAAAGAGATCCTGCAGCACGCAGCAAGCTGGAAATCCTGACTTGCTATCCAGGCTTGCACGCCATCATGGCACACAAGCTAGCACATCGTTTGTGGCAAGCGAAGCTTTATTGGCTCGGGCGCATGGTCTCTCACTTCAGCCGCATGCTGACTGGCATCGAAATTCATCCAGGTGCCACGATCGGTCGCCGGGTCTTCATCGATCATGGTTTTGGTGTGGTCATCGGCGAGACCTCAGAGATCGGTGACGACTGTACGATTTATCAAGGCGTCACACTGGGCGGTACGCGTCTCTACAAAGGAGCCAAACGGCACCCTACTCTCGGTAAAGGAGTAGTAGTCGGTGCAGGCGCACAGGTGCTTGGCGGATTTACCGTTGGGGATGGTGCGCGCATTGGGTCCAACGCCGTTGTGGTCAAACCCGTACCAGCGGGCGCTACTGCCGTCGGCAACCCAGCTCGCATCATTGAAGTTGGAACAAACGACACAACAGAACCCAGTGCAGTCTCTGCACCAACACTGACCTCGATACCATCCGCAACCGCATCAACCAAAATATCGCCCTGCGATTCCGACTGGGATGCAGCACCGATTCAGGCGATGCTCGACAAAGGTCCCGCAGATACGACACCCACCGACGGGACAGGATTTAACGCCTACGCCGTAGACCCTGGCGCTGCAGACCCACTTGTGAAGGCTTTACACGAACTCATCACACACGTATCTAAGCAGGATGCACGTATCGCGCACTTGTGCCAAACAATTGAATCGATGGGATCAAAGGTCGAAGGTCAGGCAGCCAAACTAGATGCTCAGCGCCTGAACAAGCTGATTGACGAATAGCCGTCTAAAAGACGAGATCAAGTCCCGTCATGCGCCGCAATTCCTCTTGACCTGCGCCCGACACATCATCAACCACTCGCACCACGCCACCCGGCTCAATCTGAAACACGGCTACATCGGTATATACGCGCGACACACAACGCAAACCGGTGAGTGGGTAGGTGCACTTCTCAACAAGCTTGCTCTCACCTTCCTTGGTGAGTAACTCCATCATCACAAAGACATCTCGCGCACCTGCGGCCAGATCCATTGCACCGCCCACAGCAGGAATCGCGCCAGGCTCTCCGGTCGACCAGTTTGCCAAATCCCCATTGCGCGCCACTTGAAACGCACCCAGCACACAGATATCAAGGTGGCCGCCACGCATCATTGCAAAAGAATCGGCATGATGAAAATAGCTTCCACCGGGCAGCAACGTCACGGGCTGCTTGCCCGCATTAATCAGATCAAAATCTTCCTCTCCGGCTGCCGGCGCAGGCCCCATCCCCAACACGCCATTTTCACTCTGTAAAAAAATATCTTTGTCTTGGGGAAGATAGTTCGCGACCTTGGTGGGTAGCCCGATACCCAGGTTAACGATCGCACCTTCAGGGATGTCGCGCGCGACGCGGGCTGCGATCTCATCTCTT
>CANFEI010000190.1 GCA_947445495.1 Alcaligenaceae bacterium | reverse complement strand
CTTATGGATTCACGGGTCCATGGAAACACCGTAGAGGCTTTGATAGTCTCGTACAAATGAGCATGGGTATCGCGCACGCCGGACAACAGTTATCGGGCTCCGAACGCCCGCTTCCGCTCCCTGTTCAGGCGCTCGATCACGGCACCGGCTATTTACTCGCAACGGCGATCCTGCGCGCGCTCATGATTCGCCTCGAGAGCGGCTCAGGCAGTATCGTCAACGCCTCTTTGGCCCGTACAGGGGCTCTGCTGATGCAAACGCTCGACGCTGATCTCATCCATCAACCAGTGATTCAACCGATCGGGCCTGCGGACTGGTCCGAGAATCTAGAGCACACACAATGGGGCGCAGCGAAGCGCTTGAAGTGGCCGACCACGATCCCTGGCCAGCGCATGGGATGGGAAGTGGGCGCGGGCGCTCTGGGAAGACACCCTGCCACATGGAACGACTAGACCACTAGGCCTGAAATCGAAGCCCCTTATACCCGTCGGCCGCGATCTGATCGCAGATCACACGATATTTATCGAGGCCCGCGACGTAGGGCATAAAGACGCGAGGCTTACCAGGAATGTTTGCCCCCACATACCAAGAGTTTGCCAAGGGGTACAGGGTAGCGTCACCCACTTCGTTGACGTGCTGTACCCACTTTTCTTCTGCATCGCGATCTGCCTCGACGCGATTGAGCCCATGACGCTTGACATGCTTGAGCAAATCCGTGATCCAGTCCACGTGCTGCTCGATGGCTGCAATCATATTGGTCTTGACCGACGGGCTTCCAGGGCCGGTGATGATCATCAGATTTGGAAAACCGGCTGTCATAATGCCCAAATAGGTTTTTGGTCCATCGACCCACTTACTGCGCAGATCGGACTCGCCCTCAACGCGTATATCAATATCTAATATGGCGCCAGTCATCGCATCGAACCCTGTGGCAAAAACAATCGCATCGAGTGCGTACTCTTGCTGGGCCGTCTGAATACCACTGGCCGTAATCTGAACAATCGGATTATTTTTTATATTGACCAAGGTCACATTGTCACGGTTATACGTCTCGTAATAGTCCGTATCAAGCGGCAAACGCTTTGTCCCGATGTAATGATCATTCGGGATTAAATCAGCGGCGACGGCAGGATCCTTCACAATCAAGCGAATCTTGTCGCGCACAAATTCACAAACCGTTTCGTTGGCTTCTTTGTTGGTGAGCAAATCCTTGTATGCATACAGAAAGCTGATATTACCGCCGGTGCCCCATTTTTTTTCAAAACTTGCGAGTCGTGCCTCAGACGTATCCTCAAGCGCACCCTTTGTCGGTGGCGGAAATCCTGCGATTCCGAAAGGTGTTTTTAACGCCTCTTTCCGCCATGCCGCATATTTTTCTTTATGCGCTTTCACTTCGGCTGGAGTCAAGACGCGATTAATCGCCGGAACCGAGTAGTTCGCAGAGCGCTGAAATACATGCAGGTGCTTGGCCTCTTTGGCAATAATCGGGATCGACTGGATACCCGACGCGCCGGTGCCAATAATCCCCACCCGCTTACCAGAGAAATCAACCTTCTCGTGCGGCCACTGGCCGGTGTGATACCACTGCCCTTTATACGAATCCAATCCTTTAAAGTCTGGTACGCGCGGCAAAGAAAGATTTCCGGACGCCATGATACAAAACTGGGCTTCGATTGTTTCATTCGTGCTGGTTGTAATGGCCCATGCGTTTGACGCCCGATGAAAAACAGCCGAGGTCACGCGCGTGTTGAATTGAATATCGCGCCGTAAGTCAAAGCGATCGGCAACATGATTCGCGTACTTTAAGATCTCTGGCTGGGTCGCGTAGCGCTCTGGCCATTCCCACTCTTGCTGCAGATCTTCCGAAAAAGAATAGGAATACTCTAGGCTTTCAACATCACAGCGCGCGCCCGGATACCGATTCCAGTACCACGTGCCCCCGACTCCATCCCCTGCTTCGAGTACGCGCACACGTAAACCCAAATTTCGCAAACGATGCAAGGTGTACATACCAGCGAAGCCGGCGCCAATCACGATCACATCGTAACGCGATGCACTTGCGGCTGCATTCGTCATATCCAACTATCTCCTTTATATTTATTATTCTTACTATGTTTATTGCGGCTTAATGCCAGCCGCCTTAATGACGACACCCCATTTATCAAGCTCTGTCGCTAGATGCGTAGACAAGTCTTTAGGAGTGCCGCCTAAGGGGGTCGCTCCGATATCCGCCAGTTTCTTTTGGAACGCAGGATCTTTCAAAATCTTATTAACCTCCGTGTTCATCCGCGTAATGATCGCAGGCGGCGTGCCATGCGGCGCCAACAACGCAAACCAAGTCGATGACATGAGTTTTGGAAAGCCTAGCTCAGCAGTCGTCGGGACCTCTGGCAACGCAGGAGAACGCGTGGGCGACATCACCGCGAGCGCGCTTACCTTACCCGCTTTGACTTGACTGGCAATCCCTGGAATCAACTGAAACATTAATTGAATCTCGTTTGCAATGAGATTGGTCGTTGCAGTGCCCGGTGCATTGTAAGGGACATGCACCATCTTGGTTCCCGTCTCACGCATAAATAACTCGCCAGCTAAATGCATCGAGCTGCCAATACCGGTCGAACCAAAATTCAATTTACCTGGATTCGCTTCGGCATAGGCGATGAACGCCTTGACATCCTTGGGTGGCAGTGTTGTGTTGAGCACGAGAATATTTGGCACATCGCAGATCAGCGCAATGGGATCAAAGTCTTTCTGCGGATCATAGGCAATCTTTGCATACAAATTCGCATTGACTGCTAGCGTACCGGCCCAAGAAAACAAAAACCGATAGCCGTCTGGCGCAAATTTAGCGGCGGCCGCTGCACCGATGTTGCCATTGGCACCCGGGCGATTATCGATCACGATATTGGTTTTCAAGTTAATCGCGAGTTGCTCGGCCAGCATACGGGCAATGGTGTCGCCCGTTCCACCCCCTCCAGGCGAAGGAACGGTCAGCTGGATGGGTTTGCCGGCCACAGGCCAATCGGTCGTCTGCGCAAACGCCGAGGCGGCACATAAGGCGATTGCAAACGATTGAATAACACGCAGGGCTTTAGACATGACTCACTCTCTTATGTAGAAGATTCTTTTGCAGGAAATACGGGCTCACCAAGATTCAGCATCAAACGATTCGCCCACGCGAAGATTGCGACGGAATGAATCAGGTCCAAGATCTCTGGCTCTGTCACCCCAACATCTTTTAGCTTTTGAATACTTTTTGCACTGACCTCGCCAGGCTGTGCGGTCAGCTCAATGGAAAACTCAACAATGGCACGCTCGCGCGGTGTCGTACCTGCACCATACGGCTCGTTAAATACCTCAATAATTGCCTCTTGCGTTTTCGCGAGCTGCTCAAAACGTTGCGCATGCACAGAGGCACAATAGACACAGCCGTTGAGGCGCGAAACCACCGTCGCGCCGAGTTCGCGTTCAGCGCGTGGCATTCCACCAGGCGCGTACATAATCGCGTTGAAGGCAACAGAGCGTTGCTTTAAAATTTCTGGCTGATGCACTAAAAATAAATAGTAATCCGACACCTTTGCTTTCGGGTGACTTTCTTCGAGCACCGCCATTTGCTCAGGCGTTGCCAAACCTAACGAGACCACATCGAGCCAGGCCTTCCAGCCAAGCGTGTCGTTGGTAAAGCCTTTGATGTCGATCGGCGCGCTCATACTGCTTTCTCCAAAGACTTCATCGCTTTAAGTCCGGCAACGAGCCGTACTTGATAAGACACAAAGGCGATCAACTGCGCGAGGGTCACCACCTCTGGGGTTGAGAGACCCGCCTGTGGCAAGGCCAATAAGG
>CANFEI010000189.1 GCA_947445495.1 Alcaligenaceae bacterium | reverse complement strand
TCCAAGGGGCTCAAACCAAGACTGCATTTTCATGAAATGCTGCTCAGCAAGTAGTTCCGTCGGTGCCATCAACGCGACTTGTACGCCATGCGATATGGCACGCAGCGATGCCAGAGCGGCCACGATGGTCTTGCCGCTCCCAACGTCGCCCTGTAGCAAGCGGTACATCGGAAACGAACGACCAAGATCCGTCTCGATTTCGTGCAAGACACGCGCTTGCGCCGCGGTTAACGCAAACGGCAAACTCTGTCGCAAACGCTCTGATAAGGACTGCTGATGCGCCGTGGATACGACAGGGCCTAAAGGTCGAGCGCGCTTGACTTGCCGCTGGTCTCGCGCGGCAGCGAGCGACAACTGTTGGGCTAATAACTCATCAAACTTTATGCGGGTCCACGCGGGATGGGTATGCTCGAGCAAGCTGGTGGCATCTAAGTCTGCGCGTGGAGTATGAATCGTTTGCAGAGCTTCGCGTAATTCCATCAACTCAAGCTCGGCCCGTATAGCCGGCGACAACGTGTCACGCAAGTCGACTGTGCCCAAGGCAGCAGCGATCGCTTTGCGTAAGCTCGCTTGGGATAGCCCATCTGTTGTGGGATACACGGGCGTCAGGGCCGTCGAGAGGGGCGCACCCGCCACGCTTAATCTTGGGTGCACCATTTCAAACCCGTGACGAACGCCACGGACTTCTCCCCGCACACGCCAGCGTTTGCCTGGCTGCATTTGGGATTGCTGGCTTGGATAAAAAGTCAACCACCGTAAGTTGATTTCTCCGGACTCATCACGCAGGACCGCAGTTAATTGACGTCGCGGTTTAAGAATGATTTCACTACGCACCACCTCGCCCTCAACCTGAGCAGTCATTCCCGGCCGTATCGACCCGATTGCCATGATTGTGGTCTCATCCTCGTAGCGCAACGGCAGATGCAAGACGAAATCTTCGGCACTAACAAGTCCCAAACGCGCGAACTTGGACTCCAAACTAATGGCTGGAGTCTTCGCACTAGAGCGCTTGGGTGCGGGACGGGTGCTCACGTGAGCGCGACCACAAAGTTGGCTTCGCCTAGACGACGATGATTGCTTCGATTTCGAATTGTGCACCCTTAGGAAGGCTCGAGACGCCGACGGTTGAGCGTGCTGGATAAGGCTGTGGCAGACGCTCAGCCATCAACGCATTCACAATACCAAACTGGCCAAGGTCAGTTAGAAACAAGTTTAGTTTGACGATATTTTCAAGCTTTCCACCTGCTGCTTCGATGACAGCCTGCATATTTGAAAATGCTTGTTTAACTTGATCTTCAAACTTTTCAGAGATCATCTCGCCCGACGCGGGAACCAAGCCAATCTGACCTGACAAAAAAACCATCTTGCCCGAAGGTGCCTGCACCGCTTGGGAATACGGGCCGACTGCTGCAGGGGCTTTGGCTGTGTGAATGACTTGTTTGGACATGATAGGACTCCGCAATTAAACTATTGATATGACAAAAACAATAGTTTAATCCGATTGAATCAGAAAGTCCTTACACACACTCTAAACAACCTAACCCTAAGCAATCACATCCGCGGCGCCCGCATCCATACCAAGCTCACGCAACTTACGTGTGATGGTGTTTCGCCCCATCCCAAGCCGCGTCGCCGCCTCGACTCGCCTGCCTCGACAAACTTCAAGCGAAGACTGCAGAATAGTTCGCTCAAATTGCTGTGTTAACACGGACCATACTTCGGGATCAGAGCGAGATAGACGCTGCGTCGCATCCAAGGCCAGCAGTTGTTGCCAGCTCTGCTGCTGCACGCCTGCGCCGACGGTCACTGGGCTGGTCGAACTCGGCAGTTGTGCGGCGCGTACCTCGGGGGGTAAATCAGCCACGCCAACGGTCTGCCCGGGCGCCATCACCGTCAGCCAATGACAAAAATTCTCAAGCTGCCGAACGTTACCTGGAAAATCGAATTGTGCGAGTACTTGCATTGCAGCCTCAGACATCCGCTTGACGGGCACACCCAGGCCTCGAGCGGATAAGGCAAGAAAATGTTTAGCCAGCTCTGGCAGGTCTTCGCGGCGCTCACGCAGCGGTGGCAGACGCAACCGGATAACATTTAAACGATGGAACAGGTCCTCACGGAACTTGCCTTCGCGCACACGATCTTCTAAAGGTTGATGTGTCGCTGCCACGATCCTCACATCGACTCTCACGGGCTGCGCACCCCCCACGCGATAAAACGTACCATCTGAAAGCACACGCAGCAGTCGCGTCTGTAACTCAAACGGCATATCGCCAATTTCATCTAGAAAAAGCGTGCCGCCACTCGCCTCTTCGAACCGTCCTCGTCGCAGAGCGTTCGCGCCGGTAAAGGCACCACGTTCATGGCCGAACAACTCGGCTTCGAGCAGATCTCTCGGAATCGCGGCGGTATTCAGCGCGATGAAAGGACCCTTGGCCCGCGCACCATGGCTATGCAACGCGTGGGCGACTAATTCTTTACCCGTACCAGATTCCCCCGTAATCAACACCGTGACATTAGATTGTGCCAGCCTTCCAATCGCCCGGAAAACTTCTTGCATCGCGACTGACGAAGATTGGGTGAGCATGCCCTTGTCTTTCGACATATCCGAGCGCCCTACGCCCGCCGAAGCCTCTTCGGCTTCCGGTTCCTGCACCGCACGAGAAATCAGTGCAACGGCCTCATTGATATCGAAGGGCTTGGCAAGATAATCGAATGCCCCGCCCTGAAAGGCCGTCACGGTGCTATCAAGATCGCTAAACGCCGTCATGATGATCACCGGCAACGCGGGATACTTTTCCTTGACGTGCTTCAATAATTCAAAGCCATTTGTGCCAGGCATGCGAATGTCTGAGATCAGTGCTGCAGGTGTCTCAGAACGCAACGCCGCCGATACGTCATTTGCGCTGACAAAACTTCTTGTAGCCATCCCAGCGCGGCTCAGCGCTTTCTCTAGCACCCAGCGAATGGCCTGGTCATCATCTACGATCCAGACAGGTTTCATAACGACTCCATAGGTAGCATCAGGCGAAACTCGGTATGTCCGGGCTTCGAGTCAAATTCAATTACGCCACCATGCTGCTGAACGAAGTCTTGCGCGAGGCTCAGGCCAAGGCCTGTGCCGCCGTCACGTCCGGTCACGAGTGGATGAAAAATTCGGTCTTGAATTGTCTCGGGCACACCTGGTCCGTTATCTATGACCGATACGACAACGGCCATGCGATGTTGTTTATGCCGCAATAACACCTGACGCGCGACTCGCGTCTTGATCGTGACGTGTGGCGAGGTGATCTGCGCTGATCCGGTCAGCACCTGCGCTGCATTGCGAACCACATTCAAAAGTGCTTGCATGAGTCTGGCAGAATCTGCACGAAACTCTGGCATGGATGCATCGTAATCACGCTGCAACACGACGCTACGGAACTCCGCACGGATCAACGCGCAGACACGCTCGCACACCTCATGAATATTGACGGACTGCCATTGCACAGGCATGCGCTGGGGAGCCGCCAAGCGATCCACGAGCGCCTGGAGACGATCGGCCTCGGCAATAATGACCTGGGTGTATTCCTGCAAAGCTGGATCGGGCAACTCCGACTCGAGTAGCTGTGCAGCACCGCGCAAGCCTCCCAGCGGGTTCTTGACTTCATGCGCCAGGTTTCGCAACAACTCGTGTTGCGTGTCGATTTCATCCACTAAACGAATACTACGATCCACGAGCACACGTTGTTCGATATCTTTGACTTCAATCAGTGCAGACCACGGCCGACCAAAGAGCGCGATCGATGTCACGCCGACCTCAACAGAATCCGCACCACGACGCGTGCGTGCAAACTGTCGGCAGTCGTCTACCTCACCG
>CANFEI010000188.1 GCA_947445495.1 Alcaligenaceae bacterium | reverse complement strand
TGGTTGGTGGATTTAACGTTGCGCGGTGTCTGGTCTAAAGATGACATCGTTCCGCCGATCACGCCTTACTATGTGATGAAGGTCGGACATGTTCCACTGGTCGAATATTGCCGACCTGGGGCACCAGCCGTAGCCGACACCATTGAGCAGTTAATTCATTCTTATCGAGCTAAAGGTTTGTCATTACGAGCCGTCATGTGCGATAAGCTGGGCCCACAAGTGTGGGGCTCGAATCCCAGTGTTGCGATGGCAACGCTCGAAGAGCTAGAAGAGACTGCTAAGCTGTGGTTGCGAGGTGGGTGCGCAGCGAAACCACTCGCGGAGTCTTCAATACAAGAACTGCGTGAACTCTTTAAGGCGTCTTGGTAAACATGAATATTCTTATTACGGGTGCAGCAGGATTCCTCGGTACCTTGCTGACACAAGAGCTACTCAAGCGTGGTCAATTGTGCGGCCAGCCGATCAAGTCACTAATGCTTGCTGATTTGTATGCCCCGGCGCGCCAAGAGATTACATCGCATCCGCTTGTGAAGACCGATGTGGGAGATTTGCTCACGCGCATCGATACCTTGTGTGTGCGTGACTATGACGCGGTTTTCCATTTTGCTTCCGCAGTGTCTGGTGAATGTGAGGCTGATTTTGATTTGGGTTTGCGATCAAATTTGGACACGACCAGGAAGTTACTGGATGCCTTACGCGCTCAGCAGGCGCGAAGCGCGCGTGCACCCTTGTTATTCTTTCCAAGTTCTGTTGCAGTATTTGGTTCTGATCCGGCGATCCCGTTGTCAGACGTTGTGCATGACGATACCTTGCCAACGCCTCAATCTAGTTATGGGATTCATAAATTTATTTGTGAGCAGCTCATCGCAGACTACACGCGCAAGGGTTATATCGATGGGCGTGCCGCACGACTTATGACGGTATCCGTCAGACCTGGGCGTCCTAATGGTGCAGCCTCAAGTTTCTTGTCTGGCGTCGTGCGCGAACCCTTGTCGGGCATAGCATCGGTGTGTCCTGTTGAACTGTCGACCCCCGTCGCGCTGTCTTCTCCCAAGAATACGATTGCGGGAATTCTGAGCGTTGTCGAATTGAGCCGAGAAAATTTCGCAGGACGTACCGCGTTGAATCTACCTGCGCTGACCGTGACCGTTGGCGAGATGTTACAAGCACTCAAAGAAGTCGCTGGAGCAGAGGTTGCTGCTCTCGTGACCGTACAACCTGATGCGACCATTAAGCGCATTGTGGGCGGTTGGCCCCCTCGGTTTGATTGCCAACGCACACACCAGCTCGGGTTGAAGGCAGATGCCTCTTACCGAGCTGTGATCGAACAGTACATTGAAATGGCCGAGATTAAACGACCAGAGGGTGCGCCGCGCCGTCCATCGTAATGATGGTGCCGGTCACGTAGCTGGCACGGCTTGACGATAAATAAACAACGGTGTCAGCGACTTCTTCGGGCGACGCAAGGCGGCCCATGGGTACACGTGCCGTTGCTTTCTCAATCGCTTGCTCCACCGAGATATTCTCGTGTTTCGCTGCGACTTTCATGCCTTCCATCAGACGGTCTGTGGCCGTTGCGGCCGGATTCACTGCATTGACGCGCACACCATGCGGAGCGTAGGCGGCGGCGAGCCCAGCGCTGGCGAGCATCAAGGCTGCGTTCGCACTGCCTCCTGAGATATGCAAGACCGAGGGCGATTTACCACCGTTGCCGACCACGTTGACCACGACGCCTTTCTTGCGTGTACCCATTCTCTTGATGCAGGGATCCAGCATGTTGATGTAGGTAAAGAACTTTGAGTTCATCGCATCGCGCCAGTTCTCTGGTTTGAGGTCGCCGGCGGCGACCCGTTTGGCAGCGCCAGCGGAGTTCACGAGCACATCCACAGGGCCAAAGGCCTTTTCTGCTGCGTCGAGTGCGACAACGGCCGAGTCTGCGTCTTTAAGATCGGCGGCATAGATTGCGATGTGCGCGGCCGCGGCTGGGTTTTGTGCACTCAATTCTTTCTTGGCGGTCTCTAGGTTTGCCTGATCACGTGAGACCAGGCTGACTTTTGCACCTTCTTCTAGAAACACTTTTGCGCAAGCCAGACCGATTCCTTTACTGCCGCCCGTAATAAGAACGTGATGATTTTTTAGATGTAAGTCCATGCCTGCTCCAAGTGTATAAGAGTACGAAGTTGAATTTAAAAAATTATTGAGCGGTTGATTAAACGCTACGAATGATGCCTTGGTCTCTGAGGCTGTCAATATCAGAGTCCGAATAGCCCAGGCTCTGTAAAAGCGCGATGGTATCGGCTCCAATGCGGGGTGGGGCGTTACGAATTCTTAGACGCTCGCCATTCATCGCCAGCGGCAATAGTGGTGCGCGGGTTTCGATATCTTTGCCTGAGCTGGTGTTGTCCGCAGCAACCATCACTGGAGCGAGGCCGCCGGTCGCCAGTAAGTGTGGATCCTCAAAGAGTTCATGCGGACGAGTAATCGGTGCGTAGGGGAGTCCGGCTTTTTCGAAACGCTCACTGAGCTCTTTTGCGCTCAACATAGCAAAGCGTTCGCGCAAGATCGGCATTAACCAACTCCGGCTCTGCACACGCTCGGTGTTCGAACCTAGTCGTGCATCTGCTTTCAGGTCGTCGAAGGCAAACTCTTTGCAAAGTAATGCCCACTGCGTATCACTGACGGCGGATAAGAATATTTGCTCGCCATCTTTGACGGTGAATACGTCGTAAACCGCCCAGGCACTGAGGCGGTTGGGCATCGGATTTGCCGGCTTGCCGGTGACGGCAAACTGCATCATATGTTGGGCCACCAAAAAGACATTGTTTTCAAATAGAGCACTGGCAACTTCTTGACCGTGACCGGTGCGATGGCGTTGCTGCAGAGAGGCCAAGACACCGATCGCGCCAAACATACCGCCCATGATGTCGTTGACGCTCGCGCCCGCGCGTAACGGCTGTCCCGCAGGCCCCGTCATGTAAGCCAGGCCTCCCATCATTTGTACGACTTCGTCCAGCGCGGTGCGATTGTCGTAGGGGCCAGGTAAGAAGCCCTTGTGCGAGACGTAAATCAGAGCGGGGTTGAGTTTGGATAAAGCGGGGTAGCCAAACCCTAGCTTATCCATTGTGCCGCTTTTGAAGTTTTCACTAAAAACATCGGCGCCTGACACAAGCTTCAGAATGATTTCGCGGCCAATCGGGTTCTTGACGTCAATCGAGATGCTTTTCTTGTTGCGATTGAACATGGGATAGAAGCCAGCGCCTGAGCCAATGAGTTTGCGGGTGTTGTCGCCCGCAAGGGGTTCGACTTTGATTACCTCGGCACCAAGATCGGCCAAGATCATGCCGCAGGTTGGACCCATCACCATATGGGTGAACTCAACGACACGTATCCCTGCTAAGGGTAGGGCTTCAGACATGTATTACCTTTTCGCAACTTCAATGTGGTTTGTTGGGTTTCGGATCACGGGTTGTTATACCATCGCTGTTGTGGCTAGTGCTCGTTGTTCTTTTCCCCGCAGGAGGCAGGTTTTTATGCAGTGCAGCATTTCCATCCGAGCTGTTGACTACCTTAACCCTGATGACCGCAAGGATTTGTTGGCGATGCTTGATATGTACGCCAGGGATCCGATGGGGGGCGCAGAGGGGCTGCGGGCGGACGTCAAAGAACGACTTTGCGACGACTTGGCGACGTTTCCAGGTGCCGTGAGTTGGCTGGCGAGCAGCCAAGCCCGCCCAGTAGGTCTGCTCAACGCGATGCCCGGTTATTCAACCTTCAAGGCACGGCCACTCATGAATGTGCATGATATTGCGGTGGATCCTGCCTTTAGAGGGCAGGGTGTGGGTCAAGCGTTATTGGGAGCTT
>CANFEI010000187.1 GCA_947445495.1 Alcaligenaceae bacterium | reverse complement strand
GTGCCCGCGCTGGTGCCCTTGGCCGTATTGGTGGCAGAGGGGTTGTGGGCTATTCGTCAGTCGCGCGGCTCAGCTTTTGTGTTGCCGTTGATTCGCGGATTTGTTATTGGTTCGATGATTGCGTGTGTGGTCGGTCTCCTCGCATTCCGATTCACGCAAAAAGATAGCGCGAGCGAGTTGGGTGCGGCGGTAGCGGCAGAGTGGCAGGCAGACGATACCTTGGTGCACTTGAGAGTATTTCCTTTTGATCTGCCTTTCTATATCGGAAATCGTCAACCGGCGTGGGTGGTCGAGAATTGGCCCGCGATACCCAAACGCGATAACTGGCGCAACGAACTGGTCGATGCTGCGAATTTCAATCCCGCGATCGGCAAAGTGGTGCTCGTCAACGAGCTGGAGCTCATCCCGCGCTTGTGTCAATCCAGTGATAAGATTTTTTGGATGCGTTCGCATGATTGGGGGCTAGCCACCTATCCTTTTTTGAAGGTTGTTGAGCCCTTCTTTACACAGAGTAATGGGGGTCGCGTTTGGAAAATTAAAACAGACGCTGCCTTCAAAGAAAAAATTTGTCCGAAGTCGGGCTAGTATCTCGTTATCGCTAACACGCTGAAAGGAACCTTGTTGATGACTCAGTCCCAAAATGGCAAGCGCGTTAAAACACCGGATAGTTTGCGCAGCGCGCGCTGGTTTGCGCCCGACGATTTGCGTTCGTTTGGGCACCGCTCGCGTGCGATGCAAATGGGTTATGGCCCAGAGGACTGGGCGGGTAAGCCAGTGGTTGGAATCGTCAATACTTGGTCAGACATCAACCCTTGCCACAGTCACTTCAAGCAACGTGTCGAAGACGTCAAGCGCGGTGTGTTTCAGGCGGGTGGATTCCCGATCGAACTGCCAGCTCAGTCTCTGGCAGAGCAATATGTCAAGCCGACAACAATGCTCTATCGCAACCTGTTGGCGATGGACGTCGAAGAGTTACTGCGCTGTCATCCGATTGATGGCGCTGTGTTGATGGGGGGGTGCGACAAGACGACGCCCGCGTTGTTGATGGGAGCGACCAGCGCGGGGTTGCCAGCCATTTATGTTCCAGCGGGCCCCATGTTGCGCGGTAACTGGCACGGCAAAGTGCTCGGGTCAGGGTCTGATGCCTGGAAGTACTGGGATGACCGTCGTGCAGGTCTGATCAATCAAAAAGAATGGATCGAAATCGAAGGCGGGATTGCGCGTAGCCATGGCACCTGCATGACAATGGGTACGGCTAGCACCATGACAGCGATCGCAGAGGCGCTAGGGATGACCTTGCCAGGCGCGTCCTCGATCCCTGCGCCCGATTCCAATCATGTGCGGATGAGCGCAGAGTCGGGTCGCCGCATTGTCGATATGATTTGGGAGGACCTCACGCCCTCCAAAATCCAGACGCGTGCTGCCTTTGAAAACGCGATTGCTGTAGCGATGGCGATGGGTTGCTCGACCAATGCGATCATCCATGTCATTGCTCAGGCTAAGCGCGCAGGTTGCGATATCGATCTAGCGGATTTTGATCGATTCAGTCGGATCATTCCCGTGATTGCAAACGTACGCCCAAGTGGTGATCAGTACCTGATGGAAGACTTCTTCTATGCGGGAGGTCTACCGGCCTTGATGAATCGCATCAAACAACATTTGCACTTGGATGCGCTGACCGTCAGCGGCAAAACGCTCGGTGAGGATATTGAAGGTGCCGCGGTGTATAACGATGACGTGATTCGTCCGCTCGATAATCCGATTTATGCCGAGGGTGCATTAGCTGTCTTGAAAGGTAATTTGGCTCCCGATGGTTGCGTCATCAAGCCTAGTGCCTGTCCCGCACATTTACATCAGCACACAGGACCTGCGTTGGTGTTTGACGATTACGCGTCGATGAAGGCTGTGATTGATGATGACGATTTAGACGTGACTGCAGATCATGTCCTGATCTTACGTAACGCGGGGCCGCAGGGCGGGCCCGGCATGCCTGAGTGGGGCATGTTGCCTATGCCTAAGAAGCTCCTCAAGCAGGGAGTGCGTGATATGTTGCGCCTCTCCGATTCGCGCATGAGTGGCACGAGTTATGGTGCTTGCGTGTTGCATATATCGCCCGAGTCCTATGTGGGTGGTCCATTAGCGTTGGTTAAGAACGGGGACATGATCTCCGTAAACGTTCCAGCGCGTACGATTAATCTTGAAATTTCGGATGAAGAATTTGCACGACGTAAAGCCGCCTGGAAAGCGCCAGCGCCTCGCTACGAGCGAGGCTATGGTTGGATGTTTTCGAAACATATCCAACAGGCGCATGAAGGCTGTGACTTCGATTTCTTGCGTACCGATTTTGGTGCTCCCGTGCCTGAACCTGATATCTATTAATGATAGGCGACAACATGAGCAAACTCTCTGCAGCGACGCGCGAAAAACTGATGCACGTGAGCACAGCAACGCTCGGGACTTGTTTGTTTAAACGAGGCCTGCGCTCGCAATTTGTGCAGAACGTTCAGCGTTTGTCGAAGTCGACCAAAAACATGGTGGGGGAGGCTTACACCCTGCGCTATATTCCTGCGCGTGAAGATCTCAATGGTATTGAGGCATTCAAAGATCGTTCACATCCCCAGCGCAAAGCCATTGATGAATGCCCCGCTGGTGCTGTGCTGGTGATCGATAGTCGTAAAGACGCTCGGGCGGCGTCGGCGGGCGGCATTCTGGTGGGCCGACTCCAGGCGCGCGGTGTTGCGGGAGTCGTTACCGATGGTGGTTTTCGGGACTCAGCCGAAATTGCGGAATTAGGGATTGGTGCTTATCACCAACGCCCGTCTGCCCCGACAAACCTCACGCACCATCATGCGATCGATATTAATGTCCCGATCGGCTGTGGCGATGCGCCTGTTTTTCCGGGCGATGTCATCGTGGGGGATGCTGACGGCGTGTTGGTGGTGCCTGCTCACCTCGCCGAGGAGTTGGCGAATGAAGCGTTTGAAATGACAGTGTTTGAGGATTTTGTGACAGAGGAAGTCAAAAAAGGTCGCACGACGATGGGCTTGTATCCCAATACAGACCCGCAGACGACGATTGATTTTGACGCTTGGCGTAAAAAGGTGGGGCGCTGAGTTGGCCCCGAAGACAAGTCGTGCGGTGAGTTTTTGTGGTGCATCCCAGCAGCAAGGTGCTAGAACTGGGGTGAGCGACGGGGCTCGAACCCGCGACAACCAGAATCACAATCTGGGACTCTACCAACTGAGCTACGCCCACCACAGGAGCAGAATTCTAGCATGTTTGGCCAAGCTTATCGTGCCATCGGGCGCGGTTAATTGCCTAGATGACAGGGGATGCCGTGCATAGCGCTCAGCAAGTGCTTGCGGAATATTGGCCGTACATTCTGTTTGTTATTTCAGGCGCGGCGAGCACGGCTGCCGCAATACATGCGGCGATGACCAAACAGGACGTGCGGGCGGCGATAGGTTGGGTTGCTGTCGTGCTTTTTTCCCCGCTATTTGGTGCAGCGTTGTACTTAGTCGCAGGCATCAACCGCATTCGAAAGCAGCGCCTTTCGCGGCTGCGTGCCGATTCATCGATTTCGCAGGAAGTCATTCATGGGCTACTCGTTGAAGATGTTGCCTCCGCTTCTGGTGCGCAGTTCTCAGCGTTAAAGACGCTGGGCGATCGCGTGAGTGACTTTAAATTGGTAGGCTTGAACACGATCCGCTTGCTCGATGGTGGCGATGAAACATATCCAGCCATGCTCGAGGCAATCAAGCGCGCCCAGCGGTCGATTGCGTTGCAAAGCTATATTTTTGATCACGACGAAGTAGGGGTGGAGCTTGCTCAGGCACTGATCGATGCGCACGCGAGGGGCGTCATCGT
>CANFEI010000186.1 GCA_947445495.1 Alcaligenaceae bacterium | reverse complement strand
TGCAAACGTTGATACGGCGATTACCGCCTATGAGGTTGCGGCGAACAATTATCGTACGCAGGCGCGGCGCGCGGTGCGGGAAGTAGAAGAGGCACTAGTTCGATTAAGTAGTTTAGACCTTCGTGAAAAAGAGTCCTTGAAAGCGTCAAAGGGCTATCACGCGTTCTTGCGTGCGATGCAAGAGAAATACAAGTTTGGTTTGGCAAGTATTCTCGATCTCGAGGAAACAAGAAGGCTTTCATTTAATGCGGATAATGTTTTGGCGACTGTCCGGCGCGAGCGCGTCAATGCATTTATTGCGCTGTACCGTGCCGTCGGTGGCGGTTGGACTGCCTCGGATTCGCTCAACACATTGCAGACGGCAAAGTCTACCCCCGTCGACATACTAAAGACGAAGGCTCAACCATGAAATGGATACGAACGATGCAGAAATGTTTGGCTGCAAGCCTCTTGAGTTTAGTTTGTTTACAAGCGGATTTCGCGGTGGCGCAGCTTGCATCGCCTGCGGTTCGCCCCGCGCTCACTATTTCGGTGGCCAAACCGCAGTGGCTTTCTATGGGTGTAACGATACGAGCCAACGGCAATATTGCGGCATGGCAAGAAGCCTCGGTGGGGTCGCAGGTGGGTGGGTTACGTGTTGCTGACGTTCGCGTAAACGTGGGCGACATCGTCAAACGGGATCAAGTGCTTGCAATGTTCGCGACCGATACGGTCTTAGCGGATCTGGCCGTACAGAAGGCACAAGAGGCCGAAGCGGTTGCCGCGTTGGCCGAAGCGCAGGCTAATGCCGGGCGTGCCCGTAGTCTGAAAAATTCCGGGGCCTTGTCGGCGCAACAAATCAGTCAGTATCTGACAGCTGAACAAACGGCGAAGGCGAGACTCGAGGCTGTGCGTGCGCAAGTGCAAGTGCAAAACTTACGCCTGCAGTATGCAGAAGTGCGCGCGCCAGACGACGGTGTGATCTCCGCTCGGCAAGTAAGCGTTGGGGCCGTGGTGCCGGTAGGCACTGAGTTATTCAAAATGGTGCGGCAACGCAGGCTTGAGTGGCGCGCTGATGTGGTGTCTGAAGACTTAAATCGAATTCAAGTTGGAATGCCTGTGCGAGTCCATCCTGCAAGTTTTGGAAAAGAGTCCGCCCCGCTAATCGGTAAAGTGCGTGTCATCGGTCCCACTGTTGATACGCAGGCACGTACGGCGGTCGTCTATGTTGATCTTCCAACGATTGAGAACGACACACCGGTTGTTCGTGCGGGCATGTTTGCGAGTGGTGAGTTCGAGTTGGGCAATACAAGGGTGCTGACCTTGCCTCAAGAGTCAGTCGTCATGCGCGATGGTTTTAGTTATGTCTTTAAAGTTCGAGATACAGCGCGTGTTTCACAAGTTCGGGTTGAGGTGGGTCGCAGACTTGGCGCGCGCATAGAGATTCTCAAGGGTGTTGAGGAAATCGACGTCATTGCAGAGTCTGGAGCTGGTTTTCTCAATAACGATGACACGATCGCGATTGACTCAACGCCATCACCCACGACGTCTAAAGCAAAATAGGCGACGCGATGAATTTTTCCGCCTTTTCGATTCGTCATCCGATTCCAGCGATCCTGCTGTTCATTCTGCTGTCGATTGCTGGCGTGTTATCGTTTAGAGCGATTGGTGTTCAAGACTTTCCTGACATTGAGTTGCCCATGGTGACGGTCGAAGCGAGCTTGCCAGGAGCGGCTCCTGCGATCCTAGAGACAGAAGTTGCTCGCAAGATCGAAAATTCAATTGCCACGCTACAGGGAATCAAAAACCTGTACACAAAGATATTAGAGGGCACAGTTGTTATCATCGTCGAGTTCAACCTCGAAAAGAATGTGATGGAGGCTGTCAACGATGTGCGCGATGCGGTCACACGCGTGCGCGCAGACTTGCCAGCTGACGTAAAAGAGCCAAGCGTCTTGCGCACTACGACAGCAGGCCGCCCGCTCATGACCTACGCCTTGACCTCTTCTCGTCTGGATCAAGAGGGGCTATCTTGGTTTATTGATAATACCGTTACCAAACAATTGTTAACCGTAACGGGAGTCGGTCGTGTCAAGCGGATTGGCGGCTTAAACAGAGAGATCCGTATTGAGTTAGATCCTCTTAAGATGTCGGCGTTAGGAGTCACTGCCTCTGATATTTCGCGTCGACTCAAGCTGGTTCAACAAGAATCCCCGGGTGGCCGTGGCGATATCGGCGGAGCGGAGCAGTCGGTTCGGACCATTGCGACCGCGGCGAGCGCAGCCGAGCTGGCAGCGTTGGATATCTCATTGCAGGATGGTCGCCGAGTGCGGCTCGGACAGCTTGCCAACATTGAGGATACGACTGCCGAGCGTCGCTCAATTGCCTTGGTCAATGGTAAGCCGGTGGTTGCGTTTGAGATCATGCGCAGCAAGGGTGCCGACGAAGTATCGCTAGCAAAAAATGTACAGGAAGTGATCGCGTCGCTTGCTTTGCAGAATCGCGATATCGAGTTTACGGAACAGATTAATAATGTGACGGTTACCGAGGAAAACTTTGCAGGCTCGATGCACCTCTTGTACGAAGGTGCAATCTTGGCTGTCTTGGTTGTTTGGTATTTTTTAAGAGACTGGCGCGCAACAATTGTGTCCGCTGCGGCACTGCCACTTTCTATTCTTCCCGCTTTTTTAGGTATTTATTTTTTTGGCTTTACGCTGAATATGGTGACGCTCACATCGCTGGCGTTAGTGGTTGGTATCTTGGTAGATGACGCTATTGTTGAGGTGGAGAACATTGCGCGGCACCTTCGTATGGGGAAGTCACCTTTTCAGGCTGCGCTGGATGCTGCGGATGAAATCGGTATGGCGGTGATTGCGACGACTTTTGCCTTAGTGGCTGTGTTTTTGCCGACAGCTTTCATGGACGGTATCCCAGGAAAGTTCTTTAAACAATTCGGCTGGACAGCTGTGCTAGCTATTCTTGCATCCTTGCTCGTCGCGCGGCTCTTGACGCCAATGATGGCAGCTTATTTGATGAAACCCAGCAAATCTGTGGGCGAGCACGAAGCCGATAGTTGGGTGATGCGCCACTACTTGGTGTCGGTCCGGTGGTGTCTAGGTAATAGATTTAAGACCGTGTTGATGGCGACTATTTTTTTTATTGGATCGTTGTCGCTTGTGCCACTCCTGCCTAAAGGCTTTGTTCCCCCAGCGGATCGCGGGCAAACAATGGTTAACATTGAGCGGGCCCCAGGAAGCACGCTTGAAGATACCTTGCGTGCGGCCGAGCGTGTGCGCCAAAAGCTCGAGACAATACCCGACGTCAAGCATATTTTTAGTTCGGTGGGGGCGGGTGTCTCGGGCGATGCCTTTGCGAGAGGCTCAGCCGCAGAGGTGCGTAAGGCGACTCTGACTGTGCAATTGACGCATCGCTCGGATCGTAAAAAAAATCAACAGGAAATTGAAGGTGATATTCGCGAGCTACTTAGTCGAGAGCCCGGTGTCCGTATTACGGTAGGGCCGCAAGATGCTGGTAGCAAAATGCAAATCGTCCTACAAAGTGAAGACGCTTATGCCTTGAACAAAGCAGCGCAAGCAGTTGAGCGTGACTTGCGAACTCTCAAGGGAATCGGCTCGGTGACTTCGTCCGCTAGCCTGGTGCGGCCCGAGCTGATCGTACGACCAAACTTCGCGCGCGCAGCAGACTTGGGCGTCACGGCTCAGAGCATTGCCGAAACCTTGCGCGTGGCGACGAGCGGTGACTACGAAATTGGCTTGGCTAAATTGAATTTGTCCGAGAGGCAGATCCCCATTCGTGTCAAGCTGCCGGACTCGGTCCGTGCCGATATCTCGACTCTAGAGCGCTTGACCGTTCCTGGTCGCTATGGTCCAACCTT
>CANFEI010000185.1 GCA_947445495.1 Alcaligenaceae bacterium | reverse complement strand
TTTGGCGGGCGTGCGGGCCGTTCAGTCGCCGATACGGTGACGGGCACTGAGCTTGTTCTAACATCCCTGCCCGCCGATGCCGCACTCCAAACCGTGTGGGACCTTGCTCAACCAACCCTTGCAGCTGGGGCGATCTGGGTCGACCATTCGACAACTTCGGCAGAAATTGCAAGACGCTTGGCCAAAGCGGCCAAGTCACAAGGCCGCCACTTTATCGATGCCCCGGTCTCGGGCGGCACCGTCGGAGCTGAAAAAGGCACCCTTGCCATCATGGCAGGCGCGGATGAAGGGGCCTGGTCCGTGGTCGAACCGGTCATGTCTGCCTATGCGCAACGGGCTTCGTTGATGGGTCCTGCGGGCTCAGGGCAGTTAACAAAAATGTCGAATCAGATCTGTGTGGCAGGGATCGGTCAGGCGCTCGCCGAGGGTCTTGCGTTCGCGGAGCATAACGGCCTAGATCCGAAAAAAGTGTTGGAGGTCATGCTTAAAGGCTCCTCCACCTCGTGGATGATGGAGAACCGTGCTCAGACAATGATTAACGGGAAATTTGATTTTGGCTTTTCAACAACTCTGATGCGTAAAGACTTGGGGCTTGTGATGGAAGAGGCAAATCGCGCCGATGTTTCACTGCCTGTGACGGCATTAGTGGGTCAACTGTTATCAGACGTCTCCGCGATGGGGCTCGCCAACGCGGATTGGTGTAGCTTGATGCAACGTCAACGTCGTGTGCAATCGGGAAAATGAACAAACGCGATGCCCGCTTGCAGGCAATGCTCAGCGGGCCTATTTTTGTCACGTTGCTCGGGCTCGCGTGGCCCAATCTGTTAATGATGTTGGCGCAATCAAGTACCGTCTTGCTTGAAACATGGTTCCTCTCGCACCTGGGCGTAGACGCCCTCGCCGGTGCGGCGTTGGTGCTACCCATCTTGATGCTGATGCAAAGCATGTCTCAAGGCGCTATGGGAGGTGGGATTTCCGCCGCCGTTGCACGGGCTCTGGGCGCAGGCGACCAAGCACTCGCCAATCGCTTGGTGCTGCACGCCGTGGCGCTCACAACAGGACTTGGACTATTTTTCTCGATCATTCTTTGGTGGGCGCGTATCCCAGTCTTTACGTTGATGGGCGCAAGCGGCCCTGCGCTAGAGGCTGCAATGACCTACTCTGGTATCGCCTACGGCGCATTAACGCTAATGTGGATCATGAATGCGCTGGCCAGTGCCCTCCGTGGCACGGGCAACATGCTGGTTCCAGGTGCTGTCATTTCTGGCGGTGCGATTGTATTGATCCCTGTTTCGGCTTGCTTGATTTTTGGTTGGGGACCCATCCCCGCGCTCGGCATCGCCGGCGCCGGCTGGGCGCTTGTGTTGTATTACGGCACCGGCGGCACCATTCTGCTTTGGTACTGCCTAAGTGGCAAGAGTCTCGTTCGCTTGGAGCTGTGTCAGTTAAGTTGGGCGCCGATGCGCAATATATTAGGTGTTGGCGGTTTTGCAATGATTAACCCATTGTTGACCAACGGATTGATCGCCTCGACGACAGCGCTGGTCGGTGCGTATGCGGGAACGATTGCACTCGCTGGGTACGGCACTGCCGCGAGGCTCGAGTATTTGCTCTTTCCCGTTGCTTTCGGCATTGGTGCACCGCTTGTCGCCATGGTGGCCTCTAACCTAGGTGCGGGCCAACCAGAGCGTGCGCTGCGTGTCGCACTCACCGGTGGTGCCATGGCCTTCATCATTGCGGAGATCATCGGGTTGTGTGCAGCGATCTGGCCTTATCACTGGATGCACCTCTTCGGATCTGAACCCGACATGGTTGAAACCGGAGTCGTCTACTTGCAAACGGTCGGCCCTGTCTTTGGATTTTTTGGCTTAGGTTTCACGCTTTATTTTGCCTCACAAGGTGCCCGCAAGCTTATTTGGCCAATCGGCGCCGGCACACTTCGTTTAGCCCTCGCAATCCTCGGCGGATGGCTCGTCCTGCATCTAGGCGGATCGTTGTTTTGGTTCTATATCGTTTCGGCCATCGCTATGTTTCTATACGGCGCGATAGTTCTGTATGCAGTCATGTCAGGGAAATGGTTCAAAGACTGAGTTCAGTGCTGCTTTAAAAACTCCAGAATCTCCTGGCGTAGCTCTAAGGTTCTTGCAGAGTCAGAACAAAAGTCTGCCTTGGGCGATGCGCGACAATTACCCGTGCTGGGGTCACGTCCACCAGACGCATTGCACCAGTTTGGATTCGCACTGTACCAACAACGATCAATAGGTTTTTCTGGCGGTGACTCGTCATCAAAAGCATGCGTTGTCTGAGCAAATAGTCTGTATCGCGCAGCCCACGTGAGCAGACGCTGATCACATGATTGCATATCAGTCTGACTCCCTAGAGGCTCTAGCTCGACGGTAACTAAGAACACGGGTGCATAAAATGGACCCAACCGAGGTCGTTGCTCAGAGGACGTTTGCTGTGCGTGTCGCTCAGGTGTTATCTGCCAGCTCCAGCAGGCCGGATAGATGGCTACGCCGGCACGAAACAAACCTCTGTATTTTTCCGTGATTGATTTTTCATCGGTAAACGTACGGAGCACGCTCCACCCACCCTGACTGCCTCCGATCAGAAACAACCGCGTAGCATCGACGGATGGCTGCTCTTGCAACCATCGGGCTGCGGCAAATGCATCGCGAGCTCGGGTATTCGCCCCAAGAGAAGAAAAGGAACGTCCGTGTGCCGAAACTGGATCGTCTAACTTTCTCCAGTTAGCAATAAAGCCGCGACTCCAAAAGCTGTCAAGAATTAAGACGTTGAAGCCTTGCGCGCGAAACCATCTTGCGTGACCATAATCTATGGAACCCGGACCACCAACGCCTCCATGCTGAAATACGATCGTCGGATGTTTACCAGCCAACTCGACTGGATTCCAACTCGCCAGTAGCTTGCCAGACTGTGCTTTCGACCAATCAGGGATGAGCGGCACATGCTCTGCTAAACCAAAGCGACGGATTTGGTCATTAGCGGCAAGTCGACCAAAGTTAAGGCGTTGCAACTCCGCTGCGCTTGGCGGATCAATGCGAACAATCGGTGGAGGCTCATCGTAATCACTATTCCAAAAAGCGAAAGCAGCACCGGATAACAAGATGCCGACCAACCCGATTACAAAACAACAATATCTCAGTTTCATAAACAGATCGCTGCGCAAATAGACCTGTGCAAGTTATTGCAAGGTGATCTTGTTTGTTTGCACCACTTCACGCCACTGATCAATATCAGAGGTGATCAGCTTCCCGAAGGCCGAGGCCGTCGTACCTTCGGGCTCAAGTCCACTCTCACGCAGTCTTGCAGCGATAGCTGGCTGCTTAAGAATTCGAATCATCTCTTGCTCGACACGCGAGATGACTTGCGCAGGCGTTCCGGCTGGCGCCATCAACCCCCACCAAGGATTGACGTCAAAACCAGGAAGTATTTCCGCGACTGAGGGCACGTCAGGCAAAATGCTCGAACGTTTCAGCGTCGTCACAGCGATGGGACGTAGACGACTCGCATCGATGTGCGGTTTTGCGAGGGATATGTTCACAATACCGATATCGACTTGTTTACCCAGAAGGTTTGTGATGACAGGCGCTGCGCCCTTGAACGGAACATGCAACAAGTCCAACTTCCCTTTTAGTGCTAACAATTCGCCTGCCAAATGCGTGGTGCTGCCCGGACCAACCGAGCCATAGCTCAGTTTACCTGGGTTGGCGCGCGCGTATTCGATGAGTTCCTGCAAGGTTTTAGCGGGAAAATCAGGATGCGCCAGAATAATCAGAGGCCCTGACACTAACTGCGTAATCGGTACAAAAACTTTTAAAGGATCTGCGGTCGTTGCTGGATATAACGCGGGATTCATCGCGATCG
>CANFEI010000184.1 GCA_947445495.1 Alcaligenaceae bacterium | reverse complement strand
GCTTGCGACAAGAGGCGATGCAGCGATTGCCAAGCAAATTACGCTTGAAAT
Source organism: Alcaligenaceae bacterium (assembly GCA_947445495.1). The sequence goes on along the minus strand of CANFEI010000184.1, from coordinate 3,857 downwards.
CCATGTTTTTTGTAGAGGTAAAGCGAGCGGCAAACGCATTTCCAGCGCCTCTTAAAGTATAAAAACCAGTCAAATTATATACTTAGAGAGGTTAGTTAACCTAGAATTTTACGTAAAGACACAAAGCATAGGGTTTACACTTACTTAGGGATGTGTTTCATCGTTTTATGAGAGTCAGCGCTAAATCAAATGCTGCACGCAACGAAGACGAGTCCGCCACGCCTTTTCCTGCAATATCGAAAGCCGTGCCGTGGTCCACACTAGTCCGTACAAACGGCAGCCCCACAGTGACATTCACACCTTGGTCTAAACCGAGATACTTGATCGGAATAAGGCCTTGATCGTGATATTGGGCGACGCAAATATCAAACTCGCCTTGGCGTGCGCGCATGAAAATAGTATCGCCCGGCCAGGGTCCCGTTACATCGATTCCCTGAGCGCGCGCAAGAGCGATGGCCGGTGCAATGATGTCAAGATCTTCGTCACCAAATTTGCGCTGTTCTCCTGCGTGCGGATTAAGCCCTGCCACCGCGACACGCGGGGCTTGTATGCCCAGGGCCAGGCAGGCTTGATGCGCCAGTTCGATCGTACGTTTTTCAAGCTCAATCGTGAGCCTGCGGGGCACTTCAGCTAACGGGATATGGATGGTGGCAAGGATGACGCGTAACTGATCGTTGACCAACATCATGGCGACATGCTCTGTGCCCGATTGCTCAGCGAGTATTTCTGTATGACCAGGAAAGTCGATCCCTGCGGCGTGCATCGACTCTTTGTTCAGTGGGGCAGTGACGATTGCACGAACACGCTGCTGCATCGCATCGTCGATTGCCATACGTAAGGCGTTCACGGCCGCGCTGCCGGCTCGAGCGTCAACGCGTCCTAACGGCAGATCCTCCGGAAGCGAAGGATGGGTGGGACGCACATAAAGGTAGCCCGGGCGAGGCCCTGCAGGGATGTCTTGCAATGATTCGACGGCGATGCACTGCACAGCAGACCCAAGCATTCGCGCCGCGCGTGTGAGCGTACCGAGGTCCCCGTACACCACGCAAGCTGCAGGCAAGCCTTGCGCATGGAGTTTGACCACAATTTCAGGGCCAATGCCTGCTGCATCACCGATCGTCAGAGCAACAGGCATCGACATTTACAGCACTTCCCCGGCATAGTCTGCCAAACGTGAGCGTTCGCCGCGCTGTAACGTCACGCTGCCTGCATGTGGCCAGCCTTTGAAGCGATCCACCACAAAGGTCAGTCCTGAACTGCCCTCAGTCAGGTACGGTGTATCGATCTGAGCAATGTTTCCTAAACAAATGACTTTGGTGCCAGGTCCCGCCCGCGTGATGAGCGTTTTCATTTGCTTGGGCGTCAAGTTTTGTGCCTCATCGATAATGAGGTACTTATTTAAAAATGTTCGGCCGCGCATAAAGTTCAGCGACTTGATTTTAATTTTCGAACGGATTAAATCCAAGGTTGTGGTGCGTCCCCATTCGTTGCCACCGCCGTCGGCATCACCCATGTTTAAGACTTCAAGGTTGTCTTCGAGCGCGCCCATCCAGGGTTGCATCTTCTCTTCTTCAGTCCCTGGCAAGAAGCCAATATCCTCACCCACTGGAACCGTCACGCGTGTCATGATGATTTCGCTATAACGTTTTGTCTCCAGGACTTGAGCAAGACCTGCTGCGAGCGTCATCAGTGTTTTGCCTGTGCCGGCCTGCCCGAGTAAAGAAACAAAATCGCACTCAGGGTTCATCAATAGATTCATCGCAAAATTTTGTTCGCGATTGCGTGCTGTCACACCCCAGACGTTGTTTTTGCCGTGCGTGAAGTCACGCAGCGTCGCGAGCACCGCAGTTTTTCCGTTTACTTCGCGCACTTGTGCATACAAAGGCATAGAACCTTCGAAGTACACAAACTGATTGACCATGAATTGATGGCATAAAGGTCCGTTGATTCGGTAGAAGGTCGTGCCGCCTTGTTGCCAGGATTCAACCCCTTTGCCATGCTTATTCCAGAAGTTTTCTGGTAACTCCAACATCCCCGTATAGAGCAGGTCAGAGTCTTCCAGCACTTGGTCGTTGAAGTAGTCCTCTGCTGACATCGAGAGCGCGCGCGCCTTGAGCCGCATGTTGATGTCTTTGGATACAAGCACGACTTCGCGGCTAGGGTGTGCGTCTTGTAGGGCACGCACCACACTCAGAATTTGGTTGTCTGCCTTGCCCATTGGAAGGTCTGGTGGGAGCGTCCCAGACATCGCCGTCGTTTGGAAAAACAGTCGACCCACAGCATCTTTATGCCCTAGGCCGCTCAGGGGTAAGCCTTCGTCAAGCTGTCGGTGTTCTGCCACCAGCGTATCGAGTGACCGACTGACTTGGCGTGCATTACGCGCCACCTCCGACATCCCTTTCTTTTGATGATCCAGCTCTTCCAACGTCATCATGGGTAAGAAGACGTCGTGTTCTTCGAAGCGGAATAGAGAGGAAGGATCATGCAGTAGTACGTTCGTGTCAAGCACAAATAACTTGCTTACTCCTGACTCGGCCTTGATCGCACGACGGGTTGGCGAACGAGGAGCGGGCGATTTTTTTGTAACGATTGCTCTACTCGGTGCGATAGCAGGTACCGCCGCGGGGGTTGTCGTCGTCGGTAATTTGAATGAGCTGCGTTGTCCGGCAACGCCCTCCTCTTGAATGACGTCATTTGCCCGCAGGGCTGGAGCGATAGAGTTTGCTTTGTGGGCATTGGCAGGCTTGCCTTTCGCGGTCTGTGCAGTGGGGGGTAAGAGATCGAGTTCAGTGTCGTTTAAATCGAGTATTGCAGCAGGGCGGGTGGGCAACTTGGGCAACGGCATACGAGACAATCTCCTGGGGTGACAACAATCGAAAAATTAGGTCAGACTACATGCAGCTTGCAGCACCTCTTGGGCGTGACCGGGTACTTTGACTCCCCGCCATGCTTGAACGAGCTTTCCACGCGCATCAATGAGGAAAGTGCTGCGTTCAATGCCACGCACCTGTTTCCCATACATTTGTTTCATTTTGATGACATCGTAGGTATTGCACACGACTTCATCGGTGTCTGCGATCAGTGGAAAAGGCAGCTCGAGCTTTTTACTGAAGTTTTCGTGTGCCTTGAGGGAGTCACGAGACACGCCAATCACAACGCAGCTTTGCGCCAAGAATTGATCGTGACAGTCGCGGAAATTTTCGGTTTCAGTCGTACATCCGGGTGTGTTGTCTTTGGGATAAAAATAAAGTACTACGCCACGCCCAACACATTGTTTGAGCGTGAGTTCACCAAAGGTACTCAACGCCTTGAAAGCGGGTGCGGGTTTGCCAATGCGTACGGTTGTCATGTGAGGTGTCCTGCGTCAGAGGCATGCTCTGGAAGTAAGGCGGCGATGACTTGACGGCCCTCCGCCATGAGGATGTTGTAGGTGCGTGCGGCCGCTTGCGTGCTCATACATTCAACGCCTATGCCGGCCAGCAGGAGTGGTAGCAGAGTGGCGTGAGGCAGCATGCGTTGGCGATTTCCTGTGCCGACCAGCAGGACTTCAGGGCGCGGCCCTTCCAAGCTGGGTCCGCTCGATTCGGAAGCATCCAAAAATGCCATCGGGTCCAGCGCGGCGAATTTAAGCTTTGCGGCCTGCAACAGAAGAGTTGTCGTAATGTCAGAGGGGGAGGCCGCAGGCCAATGTTCGACGGCGCCCAAGGGGCCAAAGGCAATCGCGTGGTTAAAACGCGTCTGGTTGATTTCGACAAAGCCGTCACCGTATCCTGTGACGGTGTTCAGTGCCGAATTGGTATCAGTGTGAAGCTTCAATCAATACTCCGGCAGGTTCGATTGATCATAGCGCAATCGTT
>CANFEI010000183.1 GCA_947445495.1 Alcaligenaceae bacterium | reverse complement strand
TATTCGAACGTCATTCTTGAGTGACTCAGTCGTACCATGAAAGGCAATGGTGCCATTTTGCAGGACATAGCAATACTGCGCAAAACGTAAAACTTTGCGAGCGTTTTGCTCAGCAATCAAAATTGAAGCACCTGCCGCATGGATGTCCTTGAGCTTCTCGAGGATCAAGTCAAAAACCTTTGGTGCAAGCCCGAGCGAGGGCTCGTCAAGCAAAAGCAATCTAGGTTTCGACATCAAGGCTCGGCCCACCGCGAGCATCTGCTGCTCGCCACCAGACAAGTAGGCCGCAGCCTGATTCGCCCGCTCGGCCAACACCGGAAATAAATGACAGACGTGAGCCAGACGCTCACGAATAAAGGATCGATCTGTTTGCAAAAATGCGCCGAGTTCTAGGTTTTCACGCACACTCATCGAACCAAATAACAAGCGTCCTTGCGGGACTTGGATCACGCCGTGACCCACTACCCCCTCGGCAGAGAGCGAACCAAGCTCAACGCCATCAAAGTTGATGGTTCCGCTATGTACGGGGTTCAAGGCGGAGATCGCGCGTAGCAGAGCACTTTTGCCCGCGCCATTCGCACCCAATATCCCCACAAGACCATGTTCGGGAACAGTTAAAGAGATCTCTTTCAAGACCGGGAGTTTTGAGTAACCAGAGGTGAGCGAGTTGATTTCAAGTGTCGGCATCTTCGTCGCCTAAATACGCAGCAATCACCACTGGGTCATTCTGGACCTCGTACGGCGTCCCCTCAGCGATCACCGCGCCATGTTGCATGACCGTGACAATATCGGCGAGTGCCATCATCACGCGCATGTTGTGCTCAATCACTAAAAGCGTCATAGAAAATTGATCAGCAAGTCGTCGAACCGCTCTAATCGCTCGATCAGCTTCGCTTTCGCTCATACCTGAGGTCGGCTCATCGAGCAATAGTATTTTAGGACGTGAGGCCAAAGCACGGGCAAGATCCATTCGCTTAAGCAGACCAAAGGGTAGCTCTGATGCGACCATATCTTGATAGCCTTCAAGTTCAAATAATGTCAAAATTTCTAGCGCGTCTCTCCGGTAGCTCAGCTCAGTGCTGCGCGCAAAAGGGGTGCCGAAGGCTGCGGACCATAACGAAACGGGCGCGTGTCTAGCGACCCCAATCATCACGTTCTCTAATACAGTCATATCACCAAAGGCTTCGACATGTTGAAACGTGCGGGCAATCCCTTGTCGGCTAAGTTCATGAGGGGGAAGCCTCGCAACATCATGCCCATCCAGCAAAATACGACCCTGTTCGATTGGTACGACGCCAGAAATTGCGTTAACGGCAGTTGTCTTGCCCGCTCCGTTTGGGCCGATCAAACCGCGGATTTCTCCCGGCGCAAGCGACAGAGACAGGTCGCGAACAGCGACCAGTCCACCAAAACGCACTGTAATATTCTCGAGCGTTAAGCGAGGTAACGTCATAATGATTTTCTGCGCCAAACCCGCTTGCGTATTGGACTCAAGACAAAGCGCTCAAGCGCAGCAGCCAAACCACGCGGCACAAAGATCAAAAATCCTAAAAGGATTAGCGCATAGATGACGTCACTGTATTCTTTAACGGGTCGCAAGAGTTCAGGTAGTGCAGACAACACGGTCGCACCAAGCACAGAGCCCATCACTGATCCTAAGCCACCCACCACAATAAAGGTGATTTGCTTAAGCGCCGCTGATACACCAAATTCATTTGGATCAATAAACCCAACCACCACGGCGAGTAACCCTCCCGCAAGTCCTGCATAGCCCGCTGCTAGCGCGAAAGCAATTAACTTGACCCGATCCACCGATACACCGAGTGCTTGCGAAGCATGCGGACTGGTGCGTACGGCATTCAGTTCTCGACCAATCCGCGAGGCCAGTAAATTTCGCGTCACTAAAATTGACAGGCCACATACAGCCAACACCACAAGATAGATCGAATAATAATTAAGAGGTTGGCCATCAAAGATCGTGGGTTGCGGGACTTTCAAGCCACGCACGCCGCCTGTTAGATCAGCCATCTCTTCAAGCGTGATCTGCACCAGTTGCAAGAATCCCAAGGTCGCCAACGCAAGATAGATTCCGCGCAAACGTCGAGTGGGTAGGCTCAAAAGGGTACCAAGACACGCGGCAATCAACACCGCACACGGAATCGCCACCCAAAAGGGCATTCCAAACACCAAGGTCAGCAACGACGAAACGTAGGCACCAAGCGCCATGAAAGACGAATGACAAAGTGAGATTTGCCCAGAGTTGCCGGTCAATAAATTTAACCCCAGCGCTGAGATGACGTTTATCATCGCCAAGCTCAGCAGATAAATAGGGTAGCTTCCCATAAAAGACCCAGCGATCGCAAAAGCGCCAACAGCCACTACGCCAAACAAGGTTGCTGGAGAAATCTTCATGCGTTCACACTCTTTTCGCTTCAGCCGTACCAAACAGGCCGTGCGGCCTGAAGAACAGCAGCAACATCAGTAACAGAAAAGGCACGAGATTTTTAAAGGTACTACCGATCAAAACGCCCGAAAATGTTTCGATTAATCCGACTGCTATACCGCCAAAGACCGCACCCGCGATGCTGGTGAAACCACCAATGACTGCGGCAAGCAGGCCTCGTAGTATTAAGTGACCAATTTCAGGATTGATGCCAATCAAGGGCGCTACAAGCAAACCAGACAAAGCACCGATGGCCGTACTGATCCCCCAGGCCCAGCGATAAACAGAGCTCACTCTGATTCCCATCAGTCTGGACGCCTCGGCGTTCACCGAAACGGCTCGCATGGCCTTACCCATTTTCGTATATTTAAAAAAACCAATGACACTGAAAGTCACGAACGTGGTGCAAGCCAAGATCCAAAGAGAGGTGAGATTAAATCTCAAGCCGAGTGCGATAAGCGGCTCTGGATCAAAGGGGCTGTCGAGCGACGCAGCACTGTCGCCAAACTTCAGCGAGATCAGCCCTTTAATCAACAGACCAATCGCAAAGGTGGCCATCACTAATGTGAACTCAGGTGCCTGAACGATTGGCCGAATGAGCAGACGTTCAGCCACAATGCCGCCCACGCCACCCAATACCACAACACCTAGCACCACCACAGGATAGGGTAGCGCGAGTTGTGTCAATACCAACGCTGCATAGGCACCAAAAGTGACGACCTCGCCCTGCGCAAAGTTAAGCACACCCGATGACTTAAAGGGAATAACAATAGCCAATGCAACTAGAGCATATATGCTTCCGACACTGACCCCTGCAATCGCCAGCTGAAACGCGAGCGTTATTGTCATCGTATGACGATGTGATCGCGTTAGTAGCGACTCAAAATATCACTTTGACGTGAACTACTCCAGCTGACTGGCTCCCAAGCGCCATTTTGCACAATCATGGGCACTAAGCTTAGGTTGCCGATATGATGCTTAGTCGAGAAGGTGCGCTTCGTCGCAATCGCTCCGACGCTGAAGTCTTTAGTGGCCTCTAAAGACGTGATCATACTATCGGTTGTCAGGTCTTTGCCCGCACGCTTCATCGCATCGGCCACGACATACATGTCAGCATAGGCCATCACATCAAAGTTATTGGGACGACCCGCAGGTGCGCTTGGATACTCTTTTTTCCAAGCCTCTTGCCACTTCACCATTTCGGGGTTCTTTGAGCCAGGCAATAACGGAATTAATGAAAAACCTGTCACACCTTCTGCGGAAGTGCGCGCCGCCAAGACCAGTGCGGGGTCAACCATGTTGCTGCCGACAAAAAAGGGCTGCTTCATTCCAAGCTCTTTCGCCTGGCGCATGGCAATCGCCGCCTCTGCCGGATTTCCTAAAAAGGCGATGACATCTGGACTGACCTTTTGCACTTGCACCAGTTGTGGCGTGAAATCTTTATCGCCAATGTTGAACTCAACTCGCGCCAC
>CANFEI010000182.1 GCA_947445495.1 Alcaligenaceae bacterium | reverse complement strand
TCGACGTGCGAGAGCAACTGATTGGCATTTTTGGCGAACCAAAGATTGGTGCGCGAAAACAATAGGCGTAAAAAATAATCCAAGATGATTGTCAGGCGAATGCTGATCGTGAATTGGTTGAATTTTTTTTCGCGTAGGTAGGGATGTTTAAAAAGCGTATTTGCCTCGTTGATTTTAAACAGCAGTAAATACGCACCCGAGATCACAAAGACAAAACTACAGGTGATAAAGAGGCTAAAGCTAAAAGTGAGTACAACAGCAAGGTGTTCGGACATGATGTGTGTGTAAGCGGTGAAAGCAAACGCCGCACAAAAGCATGGGGCGGCGTTGTCAAATGAAGCACAGTGTAGTGCAGATTAACCAGGTACGCGGACCCAGCCTTCCATCAGCACACGCGCGCTGCGACTCATGATTGCCTTGGTGACTTTCCACTCGCCATCGACCATTGTGGCTTCTGCCCCGACACGCAAAGCGCCAGAAGGGTGACCGAAGCGCACGGCATCGCGTTTGCCGCCACCCGCCGCCAAGTTAACCGTTGTGCCCGGAATGGCTGCCGCCGCACTAATCGATACGGCGACCGTCCCCATCATGGCGTGGTGCAGCTTGCCCATCGAGAGCGCGCGCACCAGTACGTTGACATCACTTGCCGCGACGGCCTTGCCGCTAGAAGAGATGTAGTCGGCAGGTTTGGCGACAAAGGCGACTTTGGGTGTGTGCTGACGCTTGGCTGCTTCGTCTAGATGTTTGATCAAACCCATGCGCAACGAACCGTAGGCGCGAATTTTTTCAAACATGGCGAGTTTTTCAGGATCGCCATTGATATCGTCTTGCAATTCAGTGCCGGTGCAGCCAACTGCCGCGGCATCCACAAAGATTGTCGGAATGCCAGCGTTGATCATTGTGGCCTTGAGGGTCCCGACGCCAGGCACTTCAAGATCGTCGATCAAATTGCCGGTTGGGAACATTGAGCCGCCTGCGCCTTCTTCTTCGGCGGCTGGATCCATGAACTCGAGCTGCACTTCAGCTGCGGGGAAGGTAACCCCGTCGAGCTCGAAGTCGCCGGTTTCTTGCACGGCGCCGTTCGTCATGGGGACATGGGCGATGATGGTCTTACCGATGTTCGCTTGCCAGACGCGCACGGTGACGATCCCATTTTTTGGGGTGCGGCTTGCGTCGATCAAACCGTTGCTAATGGCGAAAGGCCCCACTGCAGAGGAAAGGTTTCCGCAGTTTCCGCTCCAGTCAATGAAGGGTTTGTCGATCGATACCTGACCAAACAAGTAGTCGATGTCGTGATCAGGACGCGTGCTTGTCGAAAGAATGACTGTCTTGCTGGTGCTGGAAGTCGCCGCACCCATGCCGTCTGTTTGCTTGCCATAGGGATCGGGACTGCCGATCACCCGCATCAAAAATGCGTCGCGCGCGGCGCCCGGCACTTGCGCGTCTTTGGGCAAATCTTGTAGACGAAAAAAAACACCTTTGCTGGTACCGCCGCGCATGTAGGTTGCGGGAACTTTAATTTGTGGTGCATACGCCATGGCATTAGATCCTGAAAAATATTTTTATACGGTCCGATAGGCGGTTCTGTTAATTCGCTACGGTCGACTCAAGAAAATCCTGTGCAAAGCGCTGCAATACACCGCCCGCTTCGTAAATCGAGACTTCCTCTGCTGTGTCGAGACGACAGGTAACGGGAACTTCCACTCGTTCACCGTTCTTGCGTGTAATCCCAAGCGTAAGTGTTGCGCGCGGTACACGTTGACCGAGGACGTCATACACTTCTGTGCCATCCAGGCCGAGTGTGTTGCGATCGACACCTGGTTTGAATTCAAGCGGCAAGACGCCCATACCGACGAGGTTTGTGCGATGGATGCGCTCAAAGCCCTCAGCCACAATCGCTTCGACGCCCGCTAGACGAACGCCTTTGGCGGCCCAGTCACGCGAGGAGCCTTGGCCGTAGTCGGCGCCTGCCACGATAATGAGCGGCTGTTTACGTTCCATGTAGGTCTCGATCGCTTCCCACATCCGCGTGACCTTGCCCTCGGGTTCGAGACGAGCGAGTGAGCCTTGCTTGATCTTTCCGTTTTCCAAGGCCATTTCATTGATGAGTTTTGGGTTGGCGAAGGTTGCGCGTTGGGCGGTGAGGTGATCACCGCGGTGTGTCGCATACGAGTTGAAGTCTTCTTCGGGCAGGCCCATCTTGTGTAGGTATTCGCCGGCGGCGCTATCCATCATGATGGCGTTCGAAGGTGATAGGTGATCCGTGGTGATGTTGTCACCTAGCAAGGCCAGGGGGCGCATGCCCTTGAGTGCGCGTTCACCGGCAAGCGCACCTTCCCAGTAGGGGGGGCGACGAATGTAGGTGCTCTGTGGTCGCCAATCGTACAGCGGACTCAACTTCTCTGCGCTGTCAACGCTCACAGCGAACATCGGCTCGTACACTTTGCGAAACTGCGCGGGCTTGACGCTTGATGCGACGATCGCGTCGATCTCTTCATCTGTTGGCCAGATGTCTTTAAGCCTCACAGGCTTGCCTTGTTGGTCTGTCCCCAGAATGTCTTCTTCAATATCGAAGCGGATCGTGCCTGCAATCGCGTAGGCAACGACAAGCGGGGGAGATGCGAGAAATGCTTGCTTGGCGAAGGGGTGAATGCGACCGTCAAAGTTACGGTTGCCAGATAACACCGCTGTGGCGTACAGGTCGCGATCAATGATTTCTTGTTGAATCACCGGATCGAGCGCACCGCTCATGCCGTTGCACGTGGTGCAGGCGAAGCCGACGATGCCAAAGCCGAGATTCTCGAGCTCTGAAAGTAGCTTTGCATCTTGCAAATAGAGTTCAACCGTTTTAGATCCTGGTGCCAACGAACTCTTGACCCATGGCTTGCGCGTCAGTCCGCGCGCATTCGCATTGCGTGCGAGTAGACCAGCGGCGATCACGTTGCGTGGGTTGCTTGTGTTGGTGCAACTGGTAATGGCCGCAATGATGACTGCGCCATCGGGCATCAAGCCAGGCTCGTTCTCGACCTTGCCAGAGATGCCTAGGGCTTTGAGTTCGGTTGTTGGCACACGTCGGTGCGGGTTAGAGGGGCCAGCGATATTGCGCACCACGGTTGAGAGGTCAAAATGTAGGGTGCGTTCATACTCGGCACTCTTGAGGCTGTCGGCCCAGAGGCCGGCTTGCTTAGCGTAGGTTTCCACTAATTTGACCTGCGCTTCCTCGCGTCCGGTCAAGGTAAGGTAGTCAATCGTTTGTTGATCGATATAGAACATGGCGGCTGTCGCACCGTACTCGGGCGTCATGTTTGAAATCGTTGCGCGATCCCCAAGTGTCAGGTGTGAAGCACCTTCGCCGAAAAATTCGAGGTAAGACGATACAACTTTCTGGTTACGCAAAAATTCTGTCAACGCCAGCACGAGGTCGGTGGCCGTGATGCCAGGCTGCAGTTTGCCGGTTAATTCCACACCAATGATGTCGGGCAGGCGCATCCAGGAAGCGCGTCCGAGCATGACGCTTTCGGCTTCCAGGCCACCCACGCCGATTGCAATAACGCCAAGCGCGTCCACGTGTGGTGTGTGACTGTCTGTACCGACCAACGTATCTGGGAACGCTACGCCATCTTGTGCATGCACAACAGGAGACATACGCTCCAGATTGATCTGGTGCATGATGCCATTGCCTGGAGGAATCACATCGACGTTCTTGAAGGTTTTCTTGGTCCAGTTGATAAAATGAAAACGGTCTTCGTTGCGTCGGTCTTCAATCGCCCGATTTTTTTCAAAAGCATCGGGATCAAAGCCACCGCATTCGACGGCGAGTGAGTGATCCACAATTAGCTGTGTGGGTACGACGGGATTCACTAAGGCGGGATCGCCGCCTTGCGCTGCAATCGCATCCCGCAAGCCTGCCAGATCAACCAAAGCGGTTTGACCCAAAATATCGTGACAAACGAC